>CAZVDJ010000479.1:0-4157 GCA_964626245.1 uncultured Gemmatimonadaceae bacterium | reverse complement strand
GAGGATGTCCGTCATGTCGGCGCGGAAGGTGGCGGTGCGCACGTGGCGAAGCGACTCGGCATCATAGACATCGATGGTGGCGCCGGCGGTGTGCACGTAGAGCTGCCGCCCGTTGGTGCTGACGGTGAGCCCCATGCGCGGGCGCCCCTCGAACTCCACGCGCTGCACCACGCGGCGGTTCTCCAGGTCGTAGACCCAGAACTGGTAGTTCCCCACCTGTTGCCTGAGCCCGTACGCGCGCCGGCGCCCGGGGGCCAGCGTGAAGCCCACCGGCTCACTGGGCCCCAGCGAGTAGAAGTCGACGGTGCGCCGCGCCAGGTCCACGCGCGCCACCCCCATCAGGTTCCGGTTGTTCACCGGGTCGCGCGTGCGGAACAGCCCGGTGGAGAAGCCGTTCTCCTCGTACAGGCTCTCGGGAAAGCCGAAGCTCCAGTTGCCCAGGCCGTCGTCCACGCTGCGCTGCAGGTCCCACTTGTCCACCTGCTTGAGCGTCTGCGTGTCATAGACCAGGATGTCCTCGTCGGTGAAGAAGTACATCCAGGCGCCATCGGGCGAGAAAAGGATCTGCGCGAACTCGCGCTCCTTCCCCTCCGGCCACGGAATGGTGTCGGTCACGGCGCGCGTCGCCAGGTCGTACTTGAGGAGGGTGTTCTTCCCGATCTCCCAGCGATCCGGGCGCTTGGTTGCGGACTTCACCATCAGGATGGCGAAGCGGTCCTTGGGGTCGATGTTGAAGCCGCGCATGCGCACCTGCGTGCGCCCCTCGCTCAGCGTGAACTTGGCGGTGGCCTTGCGGCTGGCGAGGTCGAAGACCTCGATCCACTGGAACGACGGATCGGTCGTGTAGATCTTGGTGCGGTCGGTCGACAGGGTGAGCCCGATGGGGATCCCGATGGAGACCGGCATCGAGTCCTTCACCGTGAGCGTCGCCTCGTCGATGACGAGGATCTTCTTGTCGTAGGTGCCGTAGTAGATCGTCCCGTCGCCGCCGCCGGCGGACTGCGCACCGCCAGCCGCAACCGGCGCCACGAGCAGCGGGAGAAGGACCGCGGCCAGGGTGCGGCGCACCCGCATGGAGGCGCTCACGGGAAGATGAGGTCGATCTTGCGCCAGTCCTGCTGCGCGGCCGCGCACTTGGCCGTCCAGTCGGGGGCGTGGTTGTACAGGTCGGGCACGTGGATGGGCCAGAAGCAGGTCAGGTAGCAGTCGTACAGGTCGCGCTCCACCGGCTGGCACAGCCCGGCCGTGGAGCCGCTGGAGTCCACCTCCCAACCCGGCGCGAAGACGAAGGAGCAGCCGAGGGGAATGTGGGGCCCGTCGGACGCGCGCGGCCCCTGCGTCCCCTGCATCGCCACGACGTCGAGCGCTTCGCCATCGTCCGCCGCGCCGTCCGCCGCGCCCTTCGGCGGCGCCGACGGCGGGGCATCGTGCGGTGACATGTGGTGCTCGGCAATGTGCCGCGCCTTGCGGTTGACGGCCTTCAGGTGGCGCATGCGCCCCCCCGTGGAATGGGCATGGTCAGGCCTCGAACTGTCGAAGGAACTCGGGACGGCGCGCCGCCAGCGTGGCGTACACCTCCAGGCACGTGGCGCTCCACCGACGGATCCAGTCGCAGTAGTGCAGGTTGGGCTGCGCCGTGGAGCCGTAGCGCGTGTGCGCCTCGTGGTAGCACCCCCCCGCGCACAGCGAGCGCGCCCAGCAGGTGCGGCAATCGGTCTTGTTGTCGATGTGGTGCCGCTGCAGGTAGTCGTCCTGCAGGTGGTGGTCGATCCCCCCCTGCACCGACCCCAGCTTGTGGCTGTCGGAGCCGGCGAAGCGGTGGCAGAGCGCCACGTCGCCGTCGGTTGCAACTCCCAGCAGGCCAAGGCCGGCCCCGCACGGATACGCCTTGGCGACTCCCTTGTGGATCTCCTCCAGCGTGTCGCGCACGTTGGAGAAGCCGTGGTGCCGGCCGGCCAGTGACGTCTCCAGGTAGTCCTGGGCCAGCGACTGGAACTGCGCCAGCATGTACTCGAACCCCTCGTCGGCGATGGCGTAGTCGCGCTGCCACTTGGTGGTCACGGGGGCGAACCCTACCTCCCAGAAGCCGAGTTCGTCCTTGAGGTGCCGGTAGATGTCGCGCACCTCCAGGTTCTGCTTCGTGAGCGTCACGCGCGCCCCGATGGGGCGGCGCGTATGCCGCCGCAGCAACTCCTTCACCCTGGGAAGGATCACCTCGTAGCTCCCCATCCCGTTGGAGAAGACGCGCAGCTTGTCCTGCTGCTCCTGCGCCCCGTCCATGGAGACCGTCACGCCGACATTCTCGGCAACCAGCCAGTCGATGATCTCGTCGCGCAGCAGCGTGGCGTTGGTCGTGAGCGACGCGTCGACCGTCTTTCCCAGCTCGGTACCGCGGCGCCGGGCGTAGGCCAGCGCCGACTGCAGCACCTTGAAGTTCAGCAGCGTCTCGCCACCAAAGAACGTGAGGTGCACGTGCGGCGACGCGCCCGACTCGGCGAACATGAAGTCGACGCTCTGCCGGGCCGTCTCCTCGCTCATGAAGCGCGGCTTGGTGGCCGGCTCGCTCAGCCGGTCCTCGCCGTATTCGTAGCAGTACTTGCAGCTGAGGTTGCACTTGCTCGTCACGTTCATGACGAGCGTGGTGAGCGGGATGCGGCGCCGTGGCCCCTCGGGGCGCGGCGCCGGCGCCGGCGCGGCCACCGTCCGGATGGCCTGCGCCGCCAGCAGCTCGTCCAGCGTCTCGCGCACCAGCGTGCCGGGAAAGCGGTCGGCCAGCCGCTCGGTCACGGCGTGCGGCGCCAGGTCGCCCTCCTCGAGCGCGTCGAGCACCGCCGCCGAGGGGCCGTCCAGGCGGAAGACCGCCGCCGACGGGACGAGGTAGGCATGGCGCGCCCCATCGGCGTCGAACAGGTGGTACTCTCCCCGTCGCAGCAGCATCACGGTGCGGTCCTCGCCGGCTCCCAGCGCATGTAGAGCGGAACGGTCACGATCAGCAGCGACCGCGCCTTGAGCGGCCGCGCCCCCGCGGCAGGTGGCTGGTAGGTGGCCACCACGTACACATCGCCGATGTTGTTGCGTTCGCCTGCACGGGACGGGTTGGGTCCATCCACCGCCGGCGTGAAGAAGCCGTTCGCGTCGAGCTGCCCCACGTAGCGCACGTCGTCGTCCTTGAAGGTGACGCCGTACTCCTCCAGGCTCCACGTCACGGGCACGGTTCCCACATTGATGTCATCGGCGGTGTCGGGCTTGCCGTCGATGCCGTTGGACAGCCCGACGGCCTCGAACTGCGCGAACTGCTTGGGGAACCGGACGCCGCCCACGCGGGCCATGTTGGACGACGGCGTCACGCGGATGCGGTCGATCCGGTCGTAGGTCAACACCGCTCCCTTGAGCGACGCGCCGCCCACGAAGAGGTCGCGCGCGCCGATGCGGGCGGCGCTGTCGACGTTCACGCGCACCACGATCTGGTCGGCGGTCGCGCGCACGACGCGCGTGGCCGAGAGCCCCGGGCCCAGGTCGATCGCGGCCGGCGCCGTGGCGCGTGGCAGGTTGGCGCCGAAGATCGTGAGCTCCACGTCGCGTGCGCCGCGACGCAACGCCTTCGGGGCCACGCCGGCCAGCTGCACGCCGCCGCCGATGCGCTGCGCGGTGATGTCGATCCCGAACTCGTCATACCCGCCGCGGAACCAGCGCCCGGACATCTCCTGCCAGCCGGGTTCCACCGACAGGACCTCGCGCCACAGCGAGTCGCCCGAGGTACCGCTGCGCGACGAACGCCCGCGCCACTGGTGTCCGGTGTAGATCACGGCGCGCCCCTCGCGCACCACCGCCGGGCCGCCAGATGCAAACTGGTAGCTGGCCCGGGTGGTGAACTCGTCGTCGGTCCCCGCGACCTTCGTCACCGTGAGCGTCCCGTACAGCGCACCCCGCCCGGCCTCATGGCCGGAGAGGAGCCAGCGCCCTTCCAGCGGGGCCGGACGCATGGTCGCCGACCAGGCCGTCCACTCCGGCGTGCGCAGCGGAAAGACGCGCGACAGGTGCGAGACCGCCTGGTCCATGGGGTGCGGCGCCGGCGCGCTGTCCGGGTTGCTGGGCCCCATGCGACGGAAGGCCTGGAAGTCGGAGTTGGGGTAGTAGCCGCGATGCGTGGCAATGAG
>CAZVDJ010000478.1:0-4165 GCA_964626245.1 uncultured Gemmatimonadaceae bacterium | reverse complement strand
ACATCATGTCGTGCGCGCGGTCGACTGGCTCCCGATGTCGATGCAACATCTCGGTGCGATGTGCATGGTCTCGTTGCACCTGCTGCTGGCGCCGGTGCACGGCGCCTTTCATGTCGCGCTCGCGGCCGGTGTCGCGCTGGCGGTCGCCGACCGGCTGCGCGCCGTGCTGCGAGCGCGCCGTACGTTGCGCGGCGCCTTGGTGCGCGAGAGCACGCCCGGCGATGGCGTGTTCGAGGCGGCGGAACACGCCGGCCTTTCGCCAGCGGTGGTGCGACTGGTGCAGGGGTCCCCCGTCCCCGCCTTCACGGCCGGGCTCCTCTCACCACGCGTCTACGTCTCGGCGGACCTGCCGCAACGACTTCGCCTCGAGGAGGTCGCCGCCGTCCTCTCGCATGAGGCCGTGCATCGCGCCCGGCGCGATCCCCTTCGGCTCAGTGCGTGGCGTTTCCTCGCGGTGCTCCTCTTCTGGCTCCCCGCGCTCCGTCGTGTGGCGGACGACCTCGCCGATGAAGCCGAGATCGAGGCCGACTCGCAGGCAGCGCAGCGGTACCCGCTCGAACTGGCCTCGGCGCTCCTCGCGCTCGCAGGCGGACCACGGGTCATGCCGGCATCACGGTGGGGAGGGGTGGAACTTCAGTCCTACGATCTCTTGCCGCGCCGGGTACAACGCCTTGCCGGGATGGAGCCATCGGCTGCTTCACGCGTCTCGCTGCGCTCGCTCCTCGCTGCTGCCCTGGTGTTGGCACTCGCCTGGTCGTCGGGTGTCATGGTGCTGCACCCGCTTCCGCCCGAGGGACACACCGTGGCCATGGAGACACATTGCATGCATCACACCGCTGGTCCCTGGTCGCATCTCTTCTGCCGGGGAACCAGCTGGCAATGGCGCGATGGCCCGTGCCCCCATAGTGCCTGACCAGGACGCCATGAGCGGGCACCATCACGAGGGTGCGTCCCACGCCGGTCAGGCGTACGACCGCGCGGGCGGTGAAGTGTCGCACAGCGCGGCGACCCCGGGCACGCACGACGGGCACAGCGTCGCAATGTTTCGCGATCGCTTCTGGCGGTCGCTGGCGCTGACAGTCCCTACCCTCGTCTTTGGCCCGATGCTCGGGCATGCGCTCGGCTACGACTCGCCGCGCTTCGCGGGGAGCAGCTCGATTCCCGCGCTCTTCGGGAGTGCGGTCTTCCTGTATGGCGGCCAACCGTTCGTGGTCGGCGCGTGGCGCGAACTCCGACGCCGGCAACCCGGCATGATGACGCTCGTCGCGCTGGCCATCCTCGTCGCCTTCACCTTCAGCGTCGCGGTGACCCTCGGCGTTCCAGGCATGCCGTTGTGGGAAGAGCTGGCCACGCTCGTGACCATCATGCTGCTCGGGCACTGGCTCGAGATGCGCTCTGTCGCGCAGGCGCAAGGGGCGCTGGGCGAGCTGGCGAAGCTGCTGCCGGCGTCGGCCACGAAGGTGGAGGCCGGCCGCGACGGGACCGAGCGACTCGAGACGGTCGCGCTCGCGTCGCTTGCACCGGAAGATCTCGTGCTCGTACGACCGGGCGAGAACATTCCCGCCGATGGCGACGTGACCGCGGGGACAAGCTCGGTGAACGAAGCGGCCATCACCGGCGAATCGCGACCAGTCGACAAGCGCACGGGCGATCGTGTGATCGCGGGCACGGTGAACGGCATGGGATCGCTGCGCGTCCGCGTGACGGGAACGGGTTCGGCAACGATGCTCGCCGGGATCATGCGCCTCGTTGCTCAGGCGCAGACGTCACGATCGAGCGCCCAGGTCCTGGCCGATCGGGCGGCGTTCTGGCTCACGTGGGTCGCGCTGGGTGCGGGCGCGCTCACGCTCGCGGCCTGGAGCTACCTTGGGGCCGATCCCGCCTACGCGGTGGAGCGTGTCGTGACCACGCTCGTGGTGGCCTGTCCCCATGCACTGGGACTTGCGATTCCGCTCGTGGTTTCCATCTCCACCACGCTGGGGGCGCGCCATGGGTTGTTGGTCCGCGACCGTCGGGGACTCGAGGCCGCGCGGCTGATCGACACCGTGGTCTTTGACAAGACCGGCACCCTGACGCGGGGCGACTTCGGCGTCGTTGACATCACGCCAGCACCCGCGCTCTCGGCAAATGACGTGCTGCAGGCCGCCGCTTCGGTGGAGCAGGAGTCGGAGCACGCCATCGCGCGCGGCATCGTGGCCACGGCGCTGGAGCGCGGGATGGCACCGCGGCGTAGCGAGGCGTTCGAGTCGATTCCCGGGCACGGGGTGCGCGCCCGCGTCGACGGACGGCACCTGGCGGTCGGCGGGCCGGCGCTCACGCGTCTCCTGCAGGTGCAACTCCCGGACGCGCTTCAGCAGGCCATCGACTCGGCCTCCGACGCCGGTCGAGCCGCCATCGTCCTGCTCGAGGAGCACGGTGGCCCGGAGGGGCGCTCGGCGCACGCGCTGGGCGTCCTCGCCGTTGCCGATGTCGTCAGGCCCGAGTCGCGCGACGCCGTGCAGGCGCTGCAGGAGGCTGGACTGTCCGT
Source organism: uncultured Gemmatimonadaceae bacterium (assembly GCA_964626245.1). Lineage (GTDB taxonomy): Bacteria > Gemmatimonadota > Gemmatimonadetes > Gemmatimonadales > Gemmatimonadaceae > SCN-70-22. The sequence continues at coordinate 1,638 of CAZVDJ010000478.1, read as the reverse complement.
CGTGATGCTCACCGGTGACGCCAGCGCCGTGGCACGTGCGGTGGCGCAGGAGTTGGGCATTGATCGCGTCTTCGCGGAGGTGCTGCCGGCACAGAAGGCCGATCGCATCGCGGAGCTCAAGGCGTCGGGGGCCCGAGTGGCCATGGTCGGCGACGGGGTGAACGACGCGCCCGCCCTGCTCACCGCCGATGTCGGGATCGCGATCGGTGCCGGCACCGACGTTGCCGTCGAGTCGGGAGATGTCGTGCTGGTGCGCAGTGATCCCCGCGACGTCGCCCGCATCGTTCGCCTGTCGCGCGCGACCTACCGCAAGATGGTGCAGAATCTCTGGTGGGCCGCCGGCTACAATCTGGTGGCAATCCCGCTTGCGGCGGGTGTGCTCGCGCCGTGGGGCATCGTGCTCACGCCGGCGATCGCGGCAGTCCTCATGTCGGCCAGCACCCTCATTGTCGCGGCGAATGCACAGCTGTTGCGTCGCGTGCCACTGGCGGAGCAGGGGCACGCTCCTCCGAAGAGGCTGCAGCACCGGTAGCCGCGTAGCTGGCGCCCTGCGCCAGCAGCGACTACCGGTCCCGAAGCCACCACTCGCTGGCGTGGTCTGGGGTGCACCAGCCACGCCTTCGCGACCGCCTACCGCACTTCAAACGTCAGCGTCGCCCACTTCGACTCGTAGTCCACCGAGTCCTTCACCACCTTGGTCATGTTGATGAACTTGATGTACCACACCCCCGCGGTCGTGAGGGGAATGCTCGCCACTCCCTGTGCATCCGACCGCGTGCTCTTCTGCTCGATCCCGCCAGCGTTGTTGGGCAGTTCACCGCCGTACAGCACATACTGGTTCGCGGCCGGCTTCCCATCCACGAGCGTCTTCACACGGAGCGTCGCCCCCTTCTGCAGCGTGTACGGGTTCACCATCGGCATGATCTCGGCCGGATAGCCCATCGGCGTTGCGTAGAGATCGCTGCGAACGTTGCCGACCTGCACGAGCGCCTTCACATGCTTGTGATAGCGCTCCTTGGCCGGCTTGTTCAGCTCCCCCGCCTTCTGGCGCGCCTCGAGCACGTCGGGAATGCCGTCGTCCTTCAGGTACAGATTGAAGTCGTCGGCCGAGAGGTCGATCTTGGACGCCTTCGTGGAGACGCCAATGACATAGGTACCTGCTGCGCGTGTGTGGATGTGAAAGGTGCTCGTGTCGCCCTTCACCCCCCACTCGGCGGTGTCGAGCTTGATGCGGCCGCGCGGCGTCAGCACGCTGGCGTCGGCCAGCCGGTTGCGGGCAATGGAGTTCTCGCTCTTGGAGAACGTACCGTTGAGCAGCCGCACGCGGACCTCGGCGTTCTCGGGAGCAAAGAAGCGCGTGGGCTTCACGAACATGTCGTGTGCAGCGGCCAACGTCGCCGAGGCGAACAGCAGTGTGACGGCAACGGCGGCTGGGGCGACGCGGCGGGTGCGCGACGGAGGCTGTGGAACGGACATCGATGGGCTCCTGACGTGTGGGGACGGGGGACGAACGCGGAACCAGCACCTGCAGACCTGCGACACATCGGACAGTGCGGAGACTACGGCGTGCGGGCGCTATCGGGCAGCAAGGCTGCAAGCTCACGCCCAATGGTGTCACCACGCCGCCCGGCTGGAAGG
>CAZVDJ010000477.1:0-4166 GCA_964626245.1 uncultured Gemmatimonadaceae bacterium | reverse complement strand
CGGCGCGAAGCCACCCCCCAGCCGCACCGGCGGCCCGCCCGCCAGCGACACCCGGTGGATCGCGCTCTCCGCACCGCGCGGATCCTGCGCCGGGTTCGGGCTTTCCCCCGCACGGTTGCGCGCGCCGCCGCGCACGAACACCAGCGACGTCCCGTCGGGCTCCCAGGTGAGCGCGCTGAGTTCCTGGCCATCATCGGCGGTGTAACTCGTCAGGCGGCGCCCCTCGTAGGACGGCGGCGACGCCACCCAGATGTTGCGCGCGCCGCGCTCGTTCAGCACCCACGCGACCGACCCGCCGCGCGGCGCCGCGGTGATCTCGGTGGGAAAGGGGTGGGCGAGGAGTGCCTCCAGCGTGAGCGCCCCCCCGCCCTGCGCGTGTGCGGCGATCGGGACAAACGACGCAAGGCAGATCGTGACGGCGCGGATGACGCAACGCATCGAGGTCGGGGGCATGGGACCGAAGTGTGGGGACCGTCTCGCGCCCCGCGCGTCACGGGCGATCGCGACGTCACGCACGGGCCGCCGGGCAGGCGCCGCGAATATGCACGCCCTCCCCACCCTTCGCCCCCCTCGCCACCACCCCCATATTTCCCCCTCCTGTCACCTGTCACCTGTCTCCCGTCTCCCGTCTCTCTCCCCCACATGCCCTTGCCCGCAGCGCCCCTCGTCGGCGTCATCATGGGCTCCAAGTCGGACTTCGAGCACATGCAGCACTGCTGCGCCATGCTCGACGAGCTCCAGATCCCGTACGAGGCGCGCGTCGTCTCGGCGCACCGCACCCCCGACTGGATGTTCGAGTACGCCGGGACGGCCGAGTCGCGAGGGCTGCTGGTCCTCATCGCCGCGGCGGGCGGCGCCGCGCACCTGCCGGGGATGGTCGCGGCCAAGTCGCTCCTCCCGGTGCTGGGCGTCCCGATTCCCGCCACGCTCCTCAACGGGCAGGACGCGCTCTATTCCATCGTGCAGATGCCGGCGGGCGTCCCCGTTGGGACGCTGGCCATCGGCAAGCCCGGCGCCATCAACGCCGCCATACTCGCCGCCGAGATCGTCGCGGCGCGACACCCCGAGGTGCGGGACCGCCTGCGGTCGTATCGCGAGGCGCGGCGCGACGAGGTGCTGCAGCAGGTCCTCCCCGCGGGCGCACCGCGAGGGACGGCATGAGCGCCATCCTCCCGGGCGCGACGATCGGGATCCTGGGTGGCGGGCAGCTGGGGCGCATGACCGGGATGGCCGCACGATCGTTAGGCTACGACGTGCAGGTGCTGGACCCCGACCCCGACTGCCCGGCGAAGGCGATCGCCAGCCGCACCATCACCGCCCGCTTCGACGACGCCGACGCCGCCGCCGACCTGGCGCGCGACTGCGACGTGGTGACGCTGGAGATCGAGCAGATCGCCAAGCCCGCGCTGGAGGCGGTGAGCGCCCTTGCCCCGCTGCGCCCGCGCGCCGAGGCGGTGTTCACCGTGCAGGACCGCCTGCGGCAGCGCGCGTGGCTCGACACGCACGGCTTTCCGGTGGGGCCGTATCGGGCCGTGGGCACGGCCGACGAGTGCGCCGCCGCCGTCGCGGCGCTGGGACCGTCCATCTGCAAGGCGCCCATGGGAGGATACGACGGTCGCGGCCAGCGGCGCGTGGCCACCGCAGACGAGGGGCGGGAGGCGTGGAGCTCGTTAGGGAGCGGGCGGGTGATCGTGGAGCAGTTCCTCTCGCTCGACCTGGAGCTGTCGGTCCTGGTGGCGCGTCGGGAGGACGGCGTGAGCGCGGTCTACCCGCCGTCGGTGAACCACCACGTCCACGGCGTCCTGGACTGGGCCATCACGCCCGGGGCGCTCCCGTCGCCGCTGGCGCAGCACGCGCAGCAGATCGCGCACGCCATCGCCGACACCATGGGCATCGTGGGACTGCTGGCGGTGGAACTCTTCCTCACCACCGACGGCCGCCTGCTGGTGAACGAGCTGGCCCCGCGCCCGCACTACACCTACCACCACTCCGAGCGCGCGCACTCCACGTCGCAGTTTGAGCAGCTGGTGCGCGCCGTCTGCGGCCTCCCGTTAGGCGCGGTGCATGGGGTGACCCCCGGCGCCATCGCCAACCTGCTGGGCGACCTGTGGGTGGAGGGGGAGTTGCCGCACTTCCACGCCGCCCTCGCGGTTCCCGACGTGCGATTGCACCTGTACGGCAAGGCCTCGGCGCGTGCCGGCCGCAAGATGGGCCACCTCTCGGCCATCGCCCCCACCGCGCAGGAGGCGCTCGACAAGGTCCTCGACGCCCGCCGCCGGCTCACGCCGTGGCGATCGACCTAGCGACCTAACACGCGAGCCATCGGTCCCCGAAACGCAAGGAGACGGGAGCGGATGCTCTCCCGTCTCCCGTCTCCCGTCTCCCGTCCCAAGACTCAGATCGCCTTCGACAGCCCCCCGAACCGGCGGTCGCGCGCGTAGAAGTCGGCGACCGCGTCATCGAAGTCAGCGTTGGAGAAGTCGGGCCACATGCGGCGCGAGAAGACCAGCTCGGCGTAGGCGCACTCCCAGAGCAGGAAATCGCTCATCCGCTGCTCGCCGCCCGTGCGCACCATCAGGTCCACGTCGGGGACGCCGCCTGGGCAGTGGTTCACCAGCGAGACGGCGCGCGCAAAGTCGTCGCGCGAAAGCGACGCCCCCTGCGGGAGGATGGCCGCCGCGCGCACCAGGGTATCGCGCGACGAGTAGTCCACCGCCAGCCGCAAGCACATGCCGTCACAGTCCGACGTCTCGCGCTCGGCGGCCTCGATGGCCCGCACCAGCTCCGGCGACAGCCGGTCGCGGCGCCCCACGACGCTCAGGCGGATGTCATTCTCCAGCAGCTTGGGCGTCTCCGACGCCAGGTGGCGGCGGAAGAGCTTCATGAGCGCGTGCACTTCGTCGGCGGGCCGGCTCCAGTTGTCGGAGGAGAAGGCGTAGAGCGTGAGGTAGCGGACGCCGGATCGGCGCGCATGCTCCACGATGCGCCGCACCGTCTTGGCTCCCTCGATGTGCCCGAAGGTGCGCGGCTTGCCCCGCTGCTTGGCCCAGCGTCCGTTGCCGTCCATGATCATGGCCACGTGCGCCGGCACCGGCAGCATCGCATGCCCGTGCTCACGTCTCCCGTCTCCCGTCTCCCGTCTCATTTCCGTGTAGCCCTGATGATGGCTTCCATGTGCGACAGGTAGCGCTCCAGCGCCTGCCGACCGGTGGGGGTGAGCGCGTAGTCGGTCTTGGGGACGCGCCCCTCGAACGACTTGGTGCAGCGGACGTAGCCGGCTTCCTCGAGCTTGCGGGCGTGCACGCTCAGGTTGCCATCGGTCGTCCCCATCAACGCCTTGAGCGCATTGAAGCTCAACGAGTCGTTCACGGCCAAGGCAGAAACGATGCCAAGCCGCACGCGCTCGTGAATCAGACGATCCAGCGACGCCGGGGTCGCATCGGTGGCGTGCCCGTCGACCGGGGCGAGCGTCACCGGGGGCTTGGGGACTGGCTGCCGCTTACCCACCGTACCTCCGCGAGATGGCGAAGCCGAAGAGGATGTGAAGGCCGCCGAAGCCGGCCGCCATGAGCGCGTTGAGCAGCAGCGCCCGCACCTCCGGCGGCCAGGCGGCAAAGACGAGCGGCGCGGCAAGCGCCAGCGCCCCCATCCCCATGAACGTCGCCCCCATCACCGGAATCACCGGCACCGACATGGCCCCGCCCGCCATCACGGCCGCGCCGTACATCATGAGCCACATCCCGGGGAGCGCCTGATACCACCCGGCCCGCAGCGCCACCGCCGTCAGCACCGCCCCCGCCACCAGCGAGGGGAAGAAGGCCAGCGCCAGCTTTCGGGCGAGCGCCACGGTCACATTGGCCTGCGACTCGCGGGTCTTGCGCACGGTGAGTCGCGCGGACAGGGCAAAGGCGATTGCCGCCGCTGCCATCCAGGTGGCCAGCCAGCGCAGCGAGTCCAGCCGGCTCCCGGCCACCAGCGTCGCCACCAGCGCGACGACTCCGGTGAGCGTGATCCCCTGCCCCGAGATGGCGGTGAACGTCCCCGCCCGCTCCATCGTCTCGCGGATGAAGCGGAGGTTGTCCAGCGCCCGGTCGGAGAGGGCAGGCGGCGGCGTGGGCGGCTCGAGCTTGAGCGGTCGGTTGCTGCGGTTCACGGCCGGAGAATCA
>CAZVDJ010000476.1:0-4176 GCA_964626245.1 uncultured Gemmatimonadaceae bacterium | reverse complement strand
GTTGACGTTCACCCGGTCCATGGGCATCTGGAGGTCACGTGCCACCGCCAGCGCCTGCGACGCGAAGGCCTCGTTGAACTCGATCAGCGCGACGTCGGCCATGCTGATCCCGGCGCGCGCCAGCGCCTTGGGGACGGCCTTGATCGGCCCCACCCCCATCACGTCGGGTTCCACCCCCGCCACCGCGTAGCCCGCCAGGCGCGCCAGCGGCTTGATCCCCAGCTCGGCGGCCCGGTCGCCGCGCATCAGCGCCACCGCCGCTGCTCCGTCGCTGTAGGGCGACGAGTTCCCGGCCGTCACGCTTCCTCCCATCTTGAAGGCGGCCGGCAGCTTGGCGAGTCGCGCCACGCTGGTGTCGGTGCGCACCAGTTCATCCTGCGCGAACAGCCCTTCCTCCACCTCGCGCGAGGTCCCGTTCCATCGCACGCGCTCCACGGGGACGGGGACGACCTGGTCGGCAAAGGCGCCACGTTCGAGCGCGCGCGCGGCCTTGGCGTGGCTCTCGTACGCATACTGGTCCTGGTCGGCGCGCGACACGTGCCACCGATCGGCCACACGCTCCGCGGTGAGCCCCATCGCGATCATCTCCTCGGTCATCCCGGGGTGCAGCCGCGTATGGTACCCCGACATCGGCACCTGGCTCATCATCTCCACGCCGCCCGCCACCACCACGTCGGCCATGCCGCTCATGATCGCCTGCGCCCCCATGGCGACGGTCTGCAGGCCGGAGGAGCAGAAGCGATTCACGGTCACCGCGGGGACTTCCACGGGGAGCCGGGCGCGCAGCACCGACAGCCGCGCCACGTTGAGCCCCTGCGATCCCTCGGGCATGGCGCACCCCCAGATCACGTCGTCGATGGTGCGCGGGTCCAGGTTGGCGCGCTTCGTCGCCTCCTGGATCACCAGCGCCGACAGGTCCACCGGGTGCACGCTGGCCAGCGAGCCATCCTTCTTGCCGCGCCCCACTGCGGTGCGCACCGCACTCACGATCACTGCGTCTGGCATTGCTGGAATTCTCCGCGAGGCTAGTTGCGAAGGGGCTTGCCGGTCTTGAGCGTGTGGACGATGCGCTCCTGCGTCTCCCGGGTGCCGAGCAGCGACAGGAAGGCCTCGCGCTCGAGATCCAGGATGTCCTGCTCGGTCACGTCGCGCGGTGGCCCGTCACCACCCGCCAGGACATACGCCACCTTGCTGGCGATCGTGACTTCGTGGGCCGTGATGTAGCCCGCCTCGCGCATGGCCCAAATGGCGTAGTGCAGGTTGCCCAGCGCTTCCTTGCCCAGCGCGCGGATGGTCATGGGGGGCGGCGCCACGTAGTCGGGGGCCAGGTCGAGCACGCGCGCCTTGGCGTCGGCCAGCAGGCGATCGCGGTTCATCGTGATGCGGTCGCCCTCGCGCAGGAAGCCCAGGGCACGCGCCTCCAGCGCGCTCGTGCTCGTCGTGGCCATGGTGATGAGCTTGAAGGCGCGCTTGACCGCCTCGAACGGGTCGGCCTCCTCGTAGCGCTCCAGCTCCCGGGTGAAGCGGAAGAGCAGTTCCTTGGTCCCGCCACCGCCCGGCAGGACGCCCACCCCCACTTCGACCAGCCCCATGTACAGCTCGGCGTGCGCCTGCACGCGCGCGGCGTGCAGCGAGAACTCGCAGCCGCCGCCTAACGCCAGGCCGAACGGGGCGGCGACGATGGGGAAGGGGACGCGCCGCAGCGACATCACGCTCTGCTGGAACGTGTGGATGGCGCGCTCCAGCACGTCCCACTGGCCCGCCTGGATCCCCTGCACCACCGCCGACAGGTCGGCGCCGGCGGAGAAGGTGCGCGGATCGGCGTTGCCGATCACCAGCCCGGCGTAGCCGCCGCCGGCGATGCGCTGCTCGGCGCGCTCCAGCAGCTGCAGCACCGGAGCGCCGAGCGTGTTCATCTTGCCGCGGAACTCGAGCAGCAGGACGCCGTCGCCCAGGTCGAGCAGCGCGGCAGCGTCGTTCTTCTCCATGGCGCCGGTGCGGACATGGACCAGCGCCAGGTCGATGTGCGCGGGGATCGGCTCGATGGGGGCGTAGTCGCCGGCGAACGTGAGGTGGCGCGGACCGCTGCTCAGGTCGCGGTAGAACGACTCCTGCGCCTTGCGCAGGAGCACCGGTTCGGCCATCCCGCGCTGTGCCAGCCCGGCGCGCACGAAGTCGAGTCCCAGCGCGTCCAGCACGCGGAACGGTCCCATCTCCCAGGCGTAGCCCCACTCCATCGCGCGGTCCACCGCCACGATGTCGTGCGCCAGCTCCGGGGTCTTCTCGATGGTGTAGTGACCAACGCCCAGCAGCAGCGAGCGCACGAAGTCGGCGTGCTTGCCACCGGCCGTGGTGAACGCCTTGAGGCGCTGCGGGAGCGGGAGTTTCTCCAGGAAGGCCAACTCGGGAAAGCTGGCCGGCACCTGCGGGCGGTAGTCGAGCGTCTTCCAGTCGAGCGTGAGGATCGCCTTCCCTTCCTTGCGGTAGAAGCCGCCGCCGGTCTTGTCACCCAGGCGACCCGACGACACCAGCGCGCCCACCCACGCCGGCAGGGCGAAGTCCTCGCCCGTGGTGGCGCCCGTTCCCGCCGCCACGTGGGCCAGCACGTCGATCCCCGAGATGTCGCCCGTGCGGAAGGTGGCCGACTTGGCGCGCCCGACCAGCGTCCCCGTGAGCGCATCGACCTCGTCGATCGTGAGGTCGTACTCCTCCATCAGGTGCAACGTGCGCACCATCCCGAAGATCCCCAGGCGATTGGCGATGAAGCCGGGGACATCCTTCGCCAGCACCACCCCCTTGCCCAGCACCCGCTCGGCGAAGGCGCGCGTCGCCGCCAGCACCTCCGGCGCGGTCTCGCCGGTCGGGATGAGCTCCAGCAGGTGCAGGTAGCGCGGGGGATTGAAGAAGTGCGTGCCGAGGAAATGGCGCCGGAACGGATCGCTGCGTCCCTCGGTGAGGAGGCGCATCGGGATCCCCGAGGTGTTCGACGCCACGATCGCCTGCTCACGGCGAATGGGCTCCAGGCGCTCGAAGAGTGCGCGCTTGGGCTCCACCTGTTCGATGATCGCCTCGATGATGAGGTCGCAGTCGGCCAGGAGCGACAGGTGGTCCTCGGTGTTCCCCGTCGTCACGAGCGCCGCGCGCGCCGGATCCATGAACGGGGCGGGGCGCGCCTTCATGGCGCGCTGCAGCGCGCCGCGCGCGATCCCGTTCCGGTCGGGGTCGCCCGGCATGTCGAGCAACACCACGGGAAGTCCCGCCGAGGCGGCCAGCGCGGCGATTCCGCTCCCCATGGCTCCCGCCCCGATCACGCCGACCTTCGCGATGCGCATGTCCGATTGAGTCGATGGTAACGCCCGGTGTCGCATGCGGGGGTCGAGACTCCCGCCACGTCCCGCGAGCGGGCTGGTCCTGATGGCCCGGGGAAGATTCCACGTCACCCGTATCGACGGTAGTGGGTGCAACGGCTGCCTCTTCCGTGGGCTCAGCGCCCCGACTACGCTCCGGCATGCGTCTGCGCCCCCTGCTCGAGACATCGTTGTTGCTCCTGGCCACGGTCCCGCTCGCTCGCGTGGCGCGCGCGCAGGACTCGCTGATGGGGCCGGGGATCTCGCAGGCGCTGGCCGAACATCGCGCCGCCCGTGTGCGCGACGTGCGATACGACCTGGTGCTCGACGTCACCGGGAGCGACTCGGCCATCGGGCGGGTGGCCGTGCGGTTCGCCCTGCGCCGCGCGGCCGACGTGATCCTGGACTTTAGGGGGCAGCTGCGCGGCGCGGTGCGCGCCAACGGGCGCGCCGTGCCGGCCGTGCGGCACAACGGCGCACACGTGCGCATTCCCGCCAGCGCCGTGCATGCGGGGAACAACCGGATCGACCTGGAGTTCAGCACCCCCGTTGCGGCTGCCGGGGCCTCGATCATCCGCGTGCGCGATCCCGTCGACTCGGCCACCTACCTGTACACGCTGCTGGTGCCGGCCGACGCCTCGCTCCTCTTTCCGTGTTTCGACCAGCCCGACCTCAAGGGGCGCGTGACGCTCACGCTCACGACGCCGTTCGGCTGGACGGCGGTGGCCAACGGCGAGCGCCAGCGCCAGCAGTCCACCTCGCGCGGCGTCGTGCACACGTTCCGCGAGTCGGAACCCATCAGCACCTACCTGGTCGCCTTTGCCGCCGG
>CAZVDJ010000475.1:0-4178 GCA_964626245.1 uncultured Gemmatimonadaceae bacterium | reverse complement strand
GTCCTGCTCTCCGACGGTACGCAGACCCGCGGCCTCCTCACCCCCGAGGACGGGCACCACGTCATCTCGTTCAGCCCCAGCGGGAAGTACTTCGTCGATTCGTACTCGCGCGTCGATGCACCGCCGGTCACCGTGCTGCGCAGCGCCGCCACCGGTGCCGTGATCCGCAAGCTGGAGGAAGCGGACGTCTCGCGCCTCAAGGAAGTGGGATGGCGCCCGGCGCAGCTGTTCAGCGTGAAGGCGCGCGATGGCGTGACCGACATCTACGGGCTCATCTACCTTCCGCCCAACCTGGACTCGAGCCGCAAGTACCCCATCATCTCGCACATCTATCCGGGGCCGCAGGTGGGCTCGGTGGGATCGTGGAGCTTCAAGAACGGTGGTGAGCCGTTCTCGCTGGCGGAGCTGGGCTTTGTCGTGATCCAGCTCGATCACATGGGGACGCCGCTGCGCTCCAAGGTCTTCCACGACAACTACTACGGCTTCTTCGGCGACAACGGGCTCCCCGACCACATCACCGCCATCAAGCAGTTGGGGGCGAGGTACTCGTTCATCGACACCGACAAGGTGGGGATCTTCGGGCACTCGGGCGGCGGCTTCGCCTCCACCGATGCCATGCTGCGCTTCCCCGAGTTCTTCAAGGTGGCGGTGAGCGGCGCCGGCAACCACGACAACCGCAGCTACAACATCTACTGGGCCGAGAAGTACCAGGGGCTCATGAAGCGCGACACCGTCCGGAAGACCGACAACTTCGAGAACTCGGCCAACCAGACGATGGCGAAGAACCTGAAGGGGAAGCTGATGCTCATGCACGGCGACATGGACGACAACGTGCATCCGGCCATGACCGTGCAGGTGGTGGATGAACTGATCAAGGCGAACAAGTCGTTCGACATGGTCTGGGCCCCCAACCGCAATCACGGGCTCAACGAGCCGTACTTCATTCGCCGCCGGTGGGACTACTTCGTGGAGCACCTGCTGGGGCGCACGCCGCCCGAGAACTACGACATCAAGCAGCCCGTGGATGGCGGGGCGCGTCCGCCCGGTGCCCCGGAGTGGGAAGACTTCGACGACGGCTTCCCGTACTGGAAGCCCTTCCGCGCGCCGTGGTGAAGCTGGGGTAGAAGACGAGAAGACGGGAAGACGAGAGAAGCCCCGCGGAGCGATGGCTCGGCGGGGCTTCGCCTCAACGGGGGGACGTGCGGCGGGGGAAGGGGGCGGGAGGGGCAGAGACACTCACCTGATCACTCAACAACTGGACGACATGCGGCGTGCACAACTCTACTCTCTGGCGGGCGGCATCGCCCTTGGCGTGGCCCTGGCGCCCGTCGCGACCCCGTTAGGCGCGCAGGGGACGCGCGGCGACTATGCGCGGGCGGAACAGCTGGCGTCGTGGAACGTGGGCGACCTGGTGCTCAACGACGCGGTGCGCCCACGCTGGATGGCGGCGGACAAGTTCTGGTACCGCAACCGCGGCGCGAAGGGGTGGGAGTTCCTGGTGGTCGACATGACCACCGGAAGCAAGCGGCCGGCGTTCGATCATGCGCGGCTGGCCGCGGCGCTGTCGCAGGCGGCCGATACGTCGTACGACCCCACCAAGCTCCCATTCCGCGACTTCACATGGATGAACGGCGAGCGGGCGGTGCGCTTTGCCGTGTCGCGCGGCAAGCACTGGACGTGCGAGCTGGCCAGCTACGCCTGCACCGGCCCCGACACCACCACGCTGGAGAAGGCGAGCGAGGTGCGTTCCCCCGATGGGCAGTGGATCGCCGTGGAGCGCGGCGGCAATATCTTCGTGCGCTCGGCGCGTGGCGGGGCCGAGGTGCAGCTGACGAGCGACGGGAACGGGGAGTGGGGATACGGCCTGACCAACGTTGGCTGCTGCGGGCAGGTGACGTCGGTGCGAAACAAGGCCGAATTGCGTCCCTACGTGCTCTGGTCGCCCGATTCGAAACGGCTGGTCACCCACAAGTGGGACCAGCGCAACCTGCGCCTGATGCACCTGCTGGAAACGAAGAACCCTGGCCCCATCCTGCATTCGTATCGCTATGCGCTGCCCGGCGACTCGGTGATTCCGCGCTTCGAGCTGTACGTGCTGGACGTGGCGGGGCGCACCTCGGTCAAGGTCGACGTGCCCCCGATCGATGCGGTCAACACCACGTGCTGCTGGCTCTCGACCGACACCGTGTGGAAGGACGTGCGCTGGGCGTCCAACGACCAGGTGGCCTTCACCGCCGGCAAGCGGAGCTTTGACGAGCTCACGCTCTGGCAGGCCGACGCGACGACCGGCAAGGCGCGTTCCCTCCTGGTGGAGCGCGGCAAGACCTTCGTGGAGACCAACCAGAACTCCGGCGGCATTCCCAACTGGCGCCCGTTAGGCGGCGGGCGCGAGTACGTCTGGTGGTCGGAGCGCGACGGCTGGGGACACCTGTACCTGGTGGACGGGGCCACGGGGGCCATCAAGAACCGCATCACCGGCGGCGACTGGCTGGTGAGCGACCTCCTGTGGGTCGACGAGACGGCGCGCTACGCCTACTTCACCGCGCGCGGGCGAGAGGCGGGACGCGACCCGTACTTCCGCTTCCTCTACCGCGCGCGGCTGGACGGCTCGGCGGTGGAACTGCTCACGCGCGACGACGCCGACCATGAGGTCACCGTGTCCCCCAGCGGGCGCTTCCTGGTCGACATCGTGGCGCGTACCGAGAAGCCGCCCGTTTCCGTGCTGCGGCGCCTGGACGGGACGGTGGTGGCCGAGCTGCAGACGGCCGACATCACCCGCTTCGTGGCGGCAGGCTTCCGCGCCCCCGAGTCGTTCACCGTCCGCGCGCGTGACGGCGTGACCGAGCTGCGTGGGCTGCTCTGGTATCCCGCGCACTACGACTCCACCAAGCGCTACCCCATCGTCGACAACATCTACCCGGGGCCACAGGTGGGCTCGGTGCGCACTCGGCAGTTTGCCTCGCGGCCAAGTGGCGAGGCCGGCGCGCTGGCGGAGCTCGGCGTCTTCGTGGTCCAGGTAGACGCGATGGGGACCCCCGGGCGCTCCAAGGCGTTCCATGACGCCTACTACGGCAACATGGGCGACAATGGGCTCCCCGATCACATCACCACCATCAAGCAGCTCGCGGCGCGCATCCCCGCCATCGACCTGGAGCGCGTGGGGATCTACGGCCACTCGGGGGGCGGCTTCTCGTCCACCGACGGCATCCTGCGCCACCCCGACTTCTTCAAGGTCGCCGTCTCGTCGGCGGGGAACCACGACAACCGCAGCTACGACTTTACCTGGGGGGAGAAGTACCACGGGGCGTGGCGCAAGCTGAGCGATACCACCGACACCTTCGACTCGCAGTCCAACTGGCGGCTGGCGAAGAACCTGAAGGGGAAGCTCCTGCTCTCCTACGGCACGCTGGACGACAACGTGCACCCGGTGGCGACGCAGCTCTTGATCGACGAGCTGATCAAGCACAACAAGGACTTCGACCTGCTGGTCATGCCCAATCGCAACCACGGCTTTGCCAGCGAGCCGTACCATGTGCGGCGCACCTGGGACTACTTCGTGCGGCACCTGCTGGGGGTGGAGCCGCCGGCGCAGTACGAGCTCAAGGCGCCGGTGCCGTAGGACGCGGTGGCATGCGACGCTGGAGTCGTTGGTGGTTCGCGGTCCTCACCTCGTGGGCCGCGGCGACCATCCCTCCAGCCGGGCTGCGCCGTCGTCCCCCTCATGCCGGCTGAGCATCAGTCCGCCCTGCAGCACGGCCAGCGGCATCGGATGGCCCCGGTAGGTACCGAGCAACCGACCATCCAATGCAAACTGGTCGAGCACGGCTTCTTCTCCGCGCAAGCTGCCGCGTTCCACCCAGATCGTGCCGTCAGGCGCCAGCTGCAATCCGGCGATGGCCGGCAGCACGCTTGCCATTCCCAGTTGGTCCATCTGCTCGGAGGCAGAGAGTTCGCATGTAGCGTTCGGCGTCTGCACCTTCTGCGGCTCGAGCGTTTGCTCCACCTCGGATCGGCTGAGGCGCCGAGGGGGAATGCGTCGCCGAATGCTTCGCATGAGTTTCCCAACGGCGTAGATGTCGATGCGGTACTCGACTCCGGTCGCCACGGCGACCATCCCAGGTTGTCCGGACCACCTGAGGGTCGGGGTGAGCAGCGGCATGCCTCCGCTCACCATCACG
>CAZVDJ010000474.1:0-4184 GCA_964626245.1 uncultured Gemmatimonadaceae bacterium | reverse complement strand
GGCGCGCTTCGTCTCGCTCGACCCGGTAGGGGGGCCGCTGGGGGTGGCGACGGCGACGATCGTCGTCCTCTCGCTCGCCAACGTGATGGGCATTCGGCCGGGCGCCCTCCTGCAGAATGTCCTGACCGCCGCCAAGATCATCGCGCTGGCCGCGCTCATCGTGGGCGGGCTGGTGCTGTGGAACTCGATCGGATCGCCCCCGGCCATCGCCGAGGCGCCACCACCACGGTCGTCGGCCCTGGCCGGCTTCGCCGCCGCCTTCGTCGCGGTGCTCTTCACCATCGGCGGATGGCAGCAGATGAACATGGTGGCCGGGGAGATCCGAGACCCCGAGCGCACCATTCCGCGCGCGCTCCTGATCGGGATCCTGATCGTGGTGGCCATCTACCTCGGGGCCAACGCAGTCTATCTCAAGGCGCTAGGGCGCGATGGGCTGGCCGCGAGCGCTGCCGTTGCCGCAGACACCGCTACGCGCCTGGTCGGGTCGCGGGGGGCAACGTTCATCACCGTCTCGGCGATGATATCAATTCTGGGATTCGTGAACGTCGCGATCCTCGCCAATTCCAGGCTTCCGTACGCCCTCGCAAGGGGCGGGCTCTTCTTCGAGTCTGTCGGACGAGTCCATCCTCGCTTCGGAACTCCGCATATCGCAATTCTGCTCTGCGGCGGCTGGTCGCTGGTGCTGTTGTGTGCGACACGCGGTGAGATTGGCGCGCTGCTCTCCGGCGTCGTCTTTGCCGACTGGATCTTCTTCGGCCTTGGGGCGGCGTCGGTCTTCGCGCTGCGGCGCAAGCGGCCTGACCTTCCTCGGCCGTATCGGGCCTGGGGTTACCCGCTGCTCCCCGCGCTCTTCGTTGTGGCGGCGGCGTTCGGCGTCCTTGCGTCGTTCGTCGCGTGTCCCACCACCTCGCTCTTCGTATCTGCGATCCTGATCGTCGGTGTGTTTGCCTACCGATGGTTCAGTGGCGCTCAGGGCCGAACGGTCAGCGACTCCGACTGATTCGGTTCTGCTGAGCGCAGCGATGACTGGTCACGCGGTCAGTGACTGGTCGCTTGATACGGCACAAGGCTCCGCGCTACCATTCGACGTCGCGAAAACCCAGTCATCATGCCGACCTACCTGTACGAGACGATCCCGAACAACTCGACAGAGCCGACCCAGCAGTTCGAGGTGCGCCAAGGCTTTGCGGAGGAACCACTTCGCGCCCATCCTGACACGGGAGTACCAGTGCGTCGCGTGATCTCGGGCGGGCTGGGCCTGATGTCGAAAGGTGCAGGCGCCACCCTGCCGGAACCGGGGCCGGGATGCGGACCAGGATCGTGCGGCTGCGGACGTTTCTGACCGGCACCCCACCACATCCCGAAACGAAAGAGAGGGCGGGTCGCTCGCGAGCGGCCCGTCCTGTTCAATCGGACAGTGTGCAAATGGTCAGCCTTAACGCTTCGGAGCGGGGACCGGTGCGAGCCGCCGCAGATGATCCAGTCGGCTGGCGTGCAGGTTTACATCGGCGCCAGCCCGGAAGCCGAAGACTCCGTCGACCGGAAGGTCAGCGCGCGCAATCGCGGTCACGCGCGTCCCGTTGGCTTCCAGGACAATGGAGTCGCGCTCCGCAGAGAGCCGAAGGACGTTGCGCACCGGCTCTTCCATCCCCTGGCCGGGCTTGATCGACGCGGCGCGGGTCCACTCCACGAGCGCCTGTCGCCCCGCGCCGCTCACCCGCTCCAGTCGAACGTGTCCGTCGCGGCGCGCGACGTACGCCAGGTACGACGCGCCCGGACCATCGAGCGAACTGCCTCCCACGAAGATCCCGTAGCCCGACTCGCTCGTCCCGGGAAAGAGGAAGATCTCGGCCTCAACGGCGAATCGGCCGCTGGCCTGATACCCGGGGTCGAAGAGCAGCGCGCCGGGGCCGGTGGTGATGTGCCAGCCTGGCGGCATCTGGACGTAGTGCACCGTATCGCGAGCGGCGCCGTCGACCAGGAGGCGCCATCCCGGGGGGCGCGGGAGCGCCCCCTGAGCCGGCGCGGCGAGCGGGAAGGCGAGCAGTGTGCCGCCCAGCAGGGCGACGAGGGAGAGGTGTGGGCGCATGGATGGGGACGGCGGAGAGAGACGCGACGAAGCTGCCTTCTCCCTTAGGCGCAGTAAAGCCCGCTCATTCGTGGCGAGCGCATTCGTCGGGGGGCTACCTCGCCTTTCGTCGTCAGCCGCCGAGCCAGAGGCGAATCTGGTACAGCTCGGGCGCCAGCCCCAGGCCGGCGGCGTAGGCGCTCTCGAGGTCGGCCAGCAGCTCGGCCGGGTCGATGTCGAAGTCGTCGCCCGCGGAGTTGAACGTGTGCGTGGTCCACTCCCGCACCCGCACACGCCCATCGTAGGGGCGTCCGATCAGGAGAAATCGCTCGGCGCGGCCCGAGCCGCCCGCGATGCGGACCGAGAGGAACTCGTCGGTCTCGACCGGAAAATCGTGGGGGCGATGCATGGGGCTCCCGGAGTCAGCCGCCCACCCGGCGGTCCACCACCATGGCGACGAAGAGGAGGGCGAGGTAGAGGAGCGAGTACTTGTATGTCCACCACGCGGCCTTGGTCCAGATGGCCTCGCGTCGAATGCGCAGCACGCCGTGCAGCAGCAACCCGCCGAGTACGACCGCCGAAACGAGATAGATGGCGCCGAAGGCGCCGAATGCCACCGGCAGCACCGTGAGCGAGAGGAGGATGAGCGTGTACCAGAGCATCTGGTTCATCGTCTCGCGCTCGCCCCACAGCAGCGGGGCCATGGGGACCCCCGCCTTGCCGTAGTCCTTCTGCTTGAGCAGCGCCAACGCCCAGAAGTGAGGCGGCGTCCAGTAGAAGACGATGAGGAAGAGGTAGAGCGCCAGCAGGTCCACCGAGCCGGTGACCGACGCCCATCCCACGAGCGGCGGAAAGGCCCCGGCGGCGCCACCGATCACGATGTTCTGCGGCGAGGTGCGCTTGAGCCAGCGGGTGTAGATGAAGACATAGAAGTAGAACCCTCCCAGGGCGAGCGCCGCGGTGAGCGCATTGACGAAGCGCCCCAGGAGCAACGTGGCGAAGACGGCGAGTGCGACCCCGAAGGCGAGCACCGCCACCGGGGCCATGCGACCGCTGGGAATCGGGCGCAGTCGCGTGCGCGACATGATGTCGTCGATGTCGCGGTCCATGTACATGTTCACCGCGTTCGCGCCGCCGGCCATCAGGTATCCGCCCAGCGAGACGATCACCACATCCAGCCAGCCGGGCGTCCCCGCCACGTACATCGGGGCGATCGTGGTGACGAGCAGGAGCGAGATGATGCGGGGCTTGGTGAGCGAGACGAAGTCGCGCACCGCGCTCACCGGCGGGGCATCGGCCACGGTGGCTCCGCTCATGCGCCCGCTCCTGTGATGCGCGCCGTGGGTGCGGCGATCGCGGCCACCGCTTGCTGCGCGCTGGCGTGATGGTCGGGGGCACGGGAGGGAAGGGCGCTCCACGTCCATCCGAGCAGCAGCGCGAGGAGGGCGGCGGGGAGCAGGACCCAGAAGAACTCGCGGAACTGCGCGAGAGGAGAGGGCGAGGTCCCCGGCGTGCGGCCGGCCAGGGCCGCGCGCACCACCGCGACCTGGGCCACCAGGCAGATGGCCGCGGCCAGCCAGAAGAGGAGCTCGGAGATGAGCGCAGGAAGCACGAACGGAACGGCTGGGGAGGGCGGGGCGCAGGCGCGGGGATCGACGCACGCGGCTGACCCGGCGCCGAAAGCTGCACGCGCGCGGATGGCGATTCAACTGCAGCGTGGACTTCGGCTGGTGTCCGGCCACTCGCCGGTCTCGTGCACGCGGGGTAGCATTGCCGACCATGCCAACCCCCTCTCGTTCCGCGGCCACCGCCGCCACCGCCGCGGAAGGCGCGGCGGCAGCCACCGGCGCGCTTCCGCGCCGCATCGGACTCTGGAGCGCCATCGCGGTGTGCGTGGGCTCCACGATCGGATCCGGGATCTTCCGCTCGCCGGCGGGGATTGCGGACAAGATCCCGGGGCCGCTCCCCCTGCTCTCCATCTGGGTGGTGGGCGGGATCTTCGCGTTGTGCGGCGCGCTCACCCTTGCCTTGGTGGCCAGCAACATCCCGCATAGGGGGGGCTTCTACGCTTTTCTGCGCGTGGGGTGGGGACGGTTGTACGCCTTCCTCTTCGGCT
>CAZVDJ010000473.1:0-4206 GCA_964626245.1 uncultured Gemmatimonadaceae bacterium | reverse complement strand
CGCCCCCGCCATCACGGCGGCGAGCGCCGCGGCAATCACCGCCAGGAGCAACGCCTCGGCGAGCTGCAGCCGGATCAGGTGCCCGCGTGCCGCCCCGATGGCACGACGCACGGCGATCTCGCGCTGCCGACCCTCCGCACGCACCAGGAAGAGGTTGGCCACGTTCGCGCACGCGACCACGAGCACGATTCCCACGGCGCCGAAGAGGATCCACAGCGCGCCCGACGCCGGGCCGAGCATCTCCGCCTTGAGCGACCGCACCACCGCCTGGTGCTGCTCGATGACGCGCGCGTAGCTCGGCGTGCCGCCAAAGCGGCCTGGCAGCTCGCGCGAGAGCGCGGTGAGCTCGCGAGCCAGCGCGTCGTGCGTGGTTCCCTCGCGTACGCGGCCCACGAGTCCTGCGCCGAAGCGCCCCGGAGTGATCCCCTCGGGACGGATCGCCATGGAGATCCAGAGCATCGTGCCGTCGTCGGGAAAGCGGAACTCCGGCGCCATCACCCCGACGATCATGCGCGACTGGCTGGCGATGTCGAAGGTCTTCCCGACAACACCGGAGTCGCCGCCAAACCACGATTGCCAGAGCGCGTGGCTGATGACGACCACGTTCCCCTCATCGGCATCCACCGGGAGCCGCCCCAGCACCGGACGCGCGCCGAGCGTGCCGAACAACGAGTTGCTCGGCATCGACATGCGCACCCGCTCCACGCGCTCCGGCGTGCGCAACGTGCTGGTGAACGAGTTGTAGGTCGCGACGTCCTCCAGCAGCTTGGACCGCTCGCGGTAGTGCACGTAGAACTCCGACGAGACGCCGAACTCGGGCGGCAAGTCGCTCCCCGGCGCCGTGGCGCCGATGAAGACCAGCCGGTCGGCGTTGGCGTACGGCAACGGATTGAGGAGCACCGTGTCGACAACGGCAAAGATCCCCGCGTTGGCGCCGATGGCGAGCGCCAGCGTTGCCGTGGTGACCATCGCGAAGCCCGGCGACCGCCGGAGGGAGCGCACGGCCACGCGAAGGTCTCGCGTCCATTCATCGAGGATGTGTCGCATGCCTGGCGTTGGGCGAGGAGGGTGATACGGGGCCGACCACGTCGGGCGCAGCCGCTCGGCGGCTGCGCTCCGCACCAGGTCGATCGCGGTGGACACGAAGAACCAGCAGGCCGCGGGCGCGCTTCTGCTGCGCGCCGTTTGCCAGCCGTGCGCGACCGTTTCGGTGATGTCCGGTCCGAACCGGTCGCGGAAAGGGGGCGGGTACAGGCGAACCAGCGCCCGCAGGAGGGCCGGGGGACGTGTCATGAGTGCCCCCCCGAGATCCCGAGCCGGCGCTCCGCGACACCAGCCGCCTGCTTGAGGCGTCGAGCCTCCGCCGCCAGCGCGCGGCGCCCGGTGGCGGTGAGCGCGTAGTAGCGACGGGCGTGGCCGGGATGCGGGGGCGGCGCCTCGTCAGGCACCGATTCGGTGACCAGCCCTGTCGTGATGAGACGGGCGATCACGCGGTAGAGCGTCCCCGCGCGTGGGGCGAGTGCCCCGCCGGAGTCGGCGACGATGGCCTCGCTCACGGCGTAGCCGTACAGCGGCTCGCTGGCGAGCGCCAGGAGCACGTGGTACTCCAGCAACGAGGGGGCGGTCACGGGGAGTGGTGCCGGCGGTCAGGTAGGACGGAGGCGCGCGGGCCGCGCGGGCCGCGCGGGCCGCGAGGGTGGCGCGCGTTGCGCCGAGGCGAGCAGCTAAATGCTCCGTCAGCGTATTTGCCGACGCGCCCGCTGACCAACGCGGAGGGACGGAGAGCCCATCAACCGGGACCGGTCGTCGGGATGTGCCGTGGAGAGAGAGCGCCGGGCGTGGACCGGCGTGGCGCTACCGGCCGCCTCGGTCGCGCATGGGGAAGGCCCGCAGCGCGTCCCGGATCGAAGCCAGCGTGTCGGCCAGGGCGGTCTCCTTCACCAGGTCGGTGGCCTCGTACGGATCGCCGATGATGTCGTACAGCGACAGGCGCTCGCCCGGCCCCTCGATGAGGTGGAAGCGGCCGCGCACGAGCGAGCGCATGTTGCCGCCGTACACCGGATACCAGTCGGGCTGGTTGCGCACCCAGTACAGCTCGGAGAGGATCGGCGACGCATCGAGCCGCGCCTCGCCGCGCCACAGCGGTGAGAGCGAGGACCCGGCCAGGGCTGGCTCACCGCCGGCGTCCGCCATCTCCACGATCGTCGCCGGAACGTCAGCCAGCGACACCGGCTCGCCGACCACGCGCCCGGCCGGCAGTCCGCCTTTGGGCCACCAGAGGATCAGCGGGATGTGCAGCGCGGGGAAGTGCAGGCCGTTGCCGTGCGAGACGTGTCCGTGTTCGCCGAACTCCTCGCCGTGGTCCGACGTCACGATGACGAGCGTGTTGTCCAGCGCGCCGCGGCGTTGCAGCTCCTGCAGCATCCGGTCCAGCTGCGCATCGAGCGCGGCGATGGCGCCGTCGTAGGCATCGCGCAAGCCCTGCAACTCCTCCGCGGAGTGCCGGCGCCCCACCTCCAGGCGGCGGGTCGGTGGCTCGCGTAAGGCAAACTGCAGGTCGTACGGCGCGTCCGGCGCGTACGGCTCGTGCGCGTCGAACAAGTTCAGGAAGGCGAAGAAAGGGCGGTCGTCCCCGCCGCCGTGCCAGTCCAGGAACTCGTCGACGACGACCTGCGCGTCCTTGCGGCCAAGCACGACGTAGCGATCCAGCAGGTCATTCCATGCGCCGACCGCGCGCCGGCCGAGCATGGTCGATCCCACGACCTGGCTCCCGATGAGCGCGTAGTCGCGGTAGGTCTCGAAGCCGCGCGCCAACCCGTACTCGCGCGTGGTGAATCGCATGTTGGCCACGAAGCCGCCCGTGGCGTAGCCTCGCGCGCGAAAGTGCTCGGCGAGGGTGGGCGGCGCGGAGTCCAGCGGCGTGCGCCAGCCGACGGAGAGGTCGCGCTGGAAATGGCCCGTGAAGAGCGAGGCGTGCGAGGGGAGCGTCCATGGCGCCGTTGCAACGGCCCGGTCGAAGCGCACCCCTTCGCTGGCCAAGGCGGCCAGCCGGGGCGACGTGGCGCGCGAGTAGCCGTAGGCGGACAGCTCCAGCGCGCGCACCGTGTCCAGCACCAGGAGGAGGACATTCGGCGCCCCCTCACGCGCCTTGGCGATGCCGGCCAGGCGCCCGGCGCCGCCGTTGCGGTCGACCAGGACCGCCCCCGCGACGGCCACCGCCAGGAGCACGGCGGTGCTCCAGTTCACCAGGCGCAGGAAGGGACGTGGCCAGCGACGCGCCACGAGCACGGCCTGCGACGCGACGCCGCCGGCGACCACCGCCAGCGCCGCCAGATGCAAGCGGGGCACGAGCAGCGCCACGTCGAACACCATCAGGAACGACGCCATCGCCACGGCGGCCACCCACGCCACGCGCGCCCCGCGCCATCGCCCCGCGAGCCACGCCAGTGCGACCATGGGGAGCATCACGAGCAGTGCCGAAACCGGTCCGAGCCAGACTGACGACGGATCGAGGAAGACGGGCTCGGGAAGGACGCGGCGCGCCACCAGCCGAAGGGCGAATTCGCCCAGCCCCGCCATCAGCGCGGACCAGACGGAGAGACGGACGATGCCTGCGATCGCCGAGGGGGCGGGCGGTGCGGGCTCTCGTTCGGGGTGATGCACGTGAAACCTCGGGCGAATCGGCGAAAGCAGCGGGTGCGGAATGTACCGGCGCGGCGCGACGGCTTTCCAGCGGGGCTGATCCTGCAAGTCTCGCCCCACTTCAGAGCAAACGGCCGGGACGGCGCTCAGGCAACGCGGATTTCCCGACCGAACGCCAGGGCCTGGGGCGGATTCGCCGCATGACCCACCGAGCCCCGATGGCCCGCGCGCCTTGGGCGGCGGGCGGTCGTGCCGCACTTTATCTGCGGAGCGCCCGCCCGGCCCGCCCTCCCCTCGCGCGAGACGACCCGCATGACGTCACGACCGACGACGGATCCCGCCGCTCCGTCAGCATCCGAGCCGCCGGTCTTCCGCGTGATCCTGGCCCGGGCGCTCTGGCTCGGCCTCGCGGCGGGCATCGTCGAGGGGACGGTCCCCCTCGTCCAGAAGTTCGCGTTCGGGCGCATGCGCATTCATTCGGCGCCGCACATCGTCTGGATGGCGCCGCTGGCAGAGGGCGCGCTCTTCCTCGCGGCCGGCGCGGCGCTGGCCATCGCGGTGCGG
>CAZVDJ010000472.1:0-4207 GCA_964626245.1 uncultured Gemmatimonadaceae bacterium | reverse complement strand
AGTCGGACATCCACGCAGCGTAGGCTTCGGGTTGCAGCTCGAGTCGCGGGGCCACGTGCACCAGGTACACCATCGTCACGCTGGGGAGGAGCGCCAGCGCGGTGCGTGCGGCGATCACCGACGGCTCGCTGAAGTCGATCGCGATCGCCAGTCGCTGCGGCAGCGACACGAAGCCGGGCGCGACCGCCAGCACCGGCACCCTCGACAGCCGCAAGGTGTGCAGCGCCGTCTCACCACCGAACATCCGGTCCAGCAGGTCGTGGTGGCCGATGCCGGCGACGATGAGGCGTGCCCCGAGTTCGCGCGCCGTGCGCGCGATGACCGCGGCCGGGTCGCCGTCGCGCACCTCCACCTGCCAGTTGGGGTGCGCCCCGACGGTCTCCGTCAGCTGCTCGCGCACGCGCGCCATGAGCGCCGAGCGACGCGCATCGTCGGTCTCGGCGGGCGGCAGCAGCAAGCCGTAGTCGGCCGCCACCAGGGGCAGCGGTTCGAGCACGGCCAGCACATGGACGCTGGCCGCCGTGCGACCGGCCAGCTGTCCCGCGGCCTTCAGGGCCGCGCTCGCCGACGTCGTGCCATCCGTGGCCACCACGATCGGGCCGAGCGTGTTGATGTCGCTCGTCACGATGTCCACTCCCGCCTGAGGGGTTGCGAGTGCAGTTGACATAGTGGCACCTCCGCTGGAACCGCCGCGAGGGGGCCACCGCATGTGGCCGCGTCGCCGCGCACCACCATTCTCGCCGCTCGGTGCGCGCCCGTCTGTCGTCGCGATTCCGTTGACAGGTGAGGAAGTCCGACGCGCGCTGTCCGGTGAAGCCTCACGTGGCCGCCGAGCCCGGCGGCGCGAGCGCCGGGACGCTCGCCGCGGAGGGCGTGGCCGCGCCCCGGGCCGCCTTGTCGTCGCGGCTCGCACGCAGGGCGTTCACGATCACCGCGACGTCGATCACCTCCTGCACCAGCGCCCCCATCACGGGGGGAAGGTACCCGAGTGCGGCGACGACCATTCCCGCCGCGCTCAGCCCGAGGCCGACACCGATGCTCTGTCGGGCGATGCGCAGCGTCGCCTGGGCCAGCTGTACGGCCTCGCCCACCCGGGAGAGATCGTCCACCAGGATCACGATGTCGGCGGCCTCGGCCGTGATGCCGCCGCCATGGCCCGCCATGGCGACCCCGACATCCGCGCGTCGCAATGCCGGCGCGTCGTTGGTACCATCGCCCACCATCATCACGCGCCCGTGCGCGGTGGAGAGCTCGGCCACCCGCTCCACCTTGTCGCCGGGCAGCAGGTCGCCAACCGCCTCGTCGATCCCCACCGCGTCCGCCACCGCCCGCACCGCGCGCGGGTTGTCGCCCGACAGCAGCAACGTGCGCCGGAACCCCAACGACGGAAGAATGTCGAGCAGGGGGCGCGCCGTGGGGCGCACCCGGTCGTCGTACTCCACGATCGCTGCCAGCGCGCCGTCCACCCCCACCAGCGCGCGCAACTCGGTGACGCCGTCCGCCAGCGCCGGCGGCGGGTTGGCGGCCAGCGACAGCCGCTCCAGCACGAAGGCGCTCGACCCTACCACGACCTCGTGCCCCTCGACGACACCTTCCACCCCCTGGCCGGGGGCCTCACGCAGGTGCGAGGGGAGCGGGAGCGTCCCCACCGCCGCGCGCGCCGCCTCGGTGAGCGAGCGCGCCAGCAGGTGTCCGGCGCGCTGCTCCACCGCCCCCGCCAGCCGCAACACGGTCGCCAGCTCCAGCCCGCCGAGCGGGATCACCCGGCGCACGCGGGGTCGCCCCTCGGTGATCGTCCCCGTCTTGTCGAAGACCGCCACCTGCGCGTCGGCCAGCCGCTCCAGCGCCGTCCCCGACCGCACGATGATCTGCCGGGTGGCGGCGCGGTTGATCCCCCCGATGATCGCGACCGGAGTGGCGAGGATGAGCAGGCATGGCGTCGCGACGACCAGCACCGCCAGCACCCGCGCCACGTCGCCGCTGGCCAGGTACGCCACGGCGCAGACCAGCAGCGTGGCCGGGGTGAACCAGCCGGCGTAGCGATCGGCCAGCCGCTGCAGCGGCGACTTGGAGGCCTCCGCCGATCGCACCAACTCGACAATGCGCGCGTACTGGCTCTCGCTGGCCGGCGACGTCGCCACGAGGACGACGGCGCCGCTCCCGTTCAGCATCCCGCTCATCACCCTGGTCCCCGGCGCCGCCGGGCGCGGGACCGGCTCGCCGGTCAGCCGGGAGGTGTCCAGCTCGGAACGGCCTTCCACCACCTCGCCGTCGCACGGCACCACATCGCCGGGACGCACGACGAGCCGGTCGCCCACGACGATCTCCTCGACGGGAATGTCGACCTCCTCGTCGCCGCGCAGCCGGTGCGCCACGCGAGGCGCCGCGTCCTCCAGGGCGCGCACCGCCGCCGTGGCGCGCCCCTCGGCGTAGCGTTCCAGCGCCTCGCCGCCCGTCTGCATGAGCACCACGACCAGTCCCGCCAGCGGCTCGCGCAGCGCGATCGCCGTTCCGATCGCCAGCGACGCCACGATGTCGGTGGCAAACTGGCCACGAAGCATCGCGCGAAGCGTGCGATAGAGGACCGGCGCCCCCGACACGACCAGCGCCACCAACCACGCATTGCGGGCGGCGTCGCGCCCCAGTTGCAGGTAGACGACTCCGCCGAGCACGATGCCGAGCAGTGCGACCAGCGGTCGCACGAGGTGAGCCAGGGGAATGTGGCGCGTGGGCATGGCTTGACGTTATGCGCGGTCTGTCGCGGCGCCATCGTTGGCCACGGCACGTCGCGCACGACTCGCGGCGCGCCGGGAGAAACGAAGCGGGCGGCCGCGTGGCCGCCCGCCCCACCGCCGAGCCGCGCACGCCGACGCGCCTCGACAGTTCCTCACGATCGACGTCGCTACTTCTCGAAGACGAAGTGGCGCACGGTGAGGCGCCGCTCCGCCACCGCCCGAAGGATGTCCGTCGTGGTGAGGATGCCCACCAGCGCCCGCTCCTCCGTCACGAGCGCGCGCTGCACGCCCGCGGCGAGCATGCGCTGCGCCGCGTTGGAAACCTCGAGCCCTGCCTCCACGGTGCACACGGTGCGCGACATCGCCTCGGCCACCGAGTGATCGGCCAGCAGGTCCCACTGCGGCCCGCGCGTCGACGCGATGCGCTCCGCCACGTCGGGCCCCTCACTGGGCCACCAATCGGTGAAGTAGCTCGACGAGAGCGACTCGCCCTCGCTCCACTCCTCCGCCGGTTCCTCCTCCAGCTCCTCGTCGACCTCGGGCTCACGCTCGTGCTCGGGCGGAGGATTCACCGACTCGAACTCGATGATGTCGGTGGCGGAAAGCACCCCGACGACCTTGTCGCCATCGAGCACAGGCGCCCCGCCGATGCGACACGAGACGAGAATCTCCACCGCGTCGCGCAGCGTCTGCTCCGAGGCGAAGCTGACCACGCTGGGCGTCATGATGTCTCGAACCTTGAGCATGGGACCTCCTGCCGGCTGGCGGCGAGCCTGGACTGTCGTGCTGCCGTACCATGCCGTGCGGTGGCGGCGGCGTCAGTCAGACTTTCTCCGCCGGAGCGTCGGGCATTTCGAACGCGCGCCCGGCGCACCAGACGCAACGAAGTTTCCCCGCTATGACGAGCGAACGGGCGCGGTGCGCTTGACCGGCGGCGGGCTTCCGTGTGGCAGCGGCGGTGGCCCGCCACGCGGCGGCGTCGGGGCCGCGCCAGGCGCGCCACCCGGCGCGCCACCCGGCGCGGCGCCCGGGGCACCCTCCGGATGCGCCTGCATGTCCGGCGCGCGCTGTCGCACCATGCGCAACGCCGAGTCGGCCAGCGCCTTGTTGCCCGTCGCCTGGCCAACCATGTAGGTCCCGAACCACGGCGCCGCGTGTCCGGGTGCCGCCTCAGCGGCTTTCTGGTAGTAGGCCTGCGCCGCGGCGAAGTCCTTCTGCCGGAAGGCGACGTTGCCGCTGTCGAGCAGCACCTGCCCCACGCCGGACAGCGGCGCCCCGCCCGGCGTGATCGGGACATGTCCGGGCGGAAGCGCGGATTCCGCCGAGGTGGCAGAGGCGCTGTCGGCGGACGGCCCGCGCGGGAAACGGTCGCACGCCGAGAGGGCGAGCGCCGCCGCGCAGCCCAACAGGAGGATTCTCATGGATGCCTAACGTCCCCTCGAGGGATCGGTGATGTGACAGCGGGCGCACAT
>CAZVDJ010000471.1:0-4211 GCA_964626245.1 uncultured Gemmatimonadaceae bacterium | reverse complement strand
TCGATCGACAAGCAGTATCCGGGGCAGGCGTTCAAGGTGATGAATGCGCTGTGGGGAGCGGGGCTGATGTCGCTGGCCAAGGTGCTGGTGATCTTCGACAAGGACGTGAACGTGCGCGACCCGCAGGAAGCGTGGTGGATCGCGCTCAACAACATCGATCCCGAGCGGGACACCCGGTTCACCATGGGGCCGGTGGACGTGCTGGATCACGCCTCGCGCGCCTTTACCTACGGCAGCAAGATGGGGATCGACGCCACGCGCAAGTGGCCGGAGGAAGGGTTCACGCGCAACTGGCCACGGGTGATCGAGATGGACGACGCCACCAAGCGGAAGGTCGACGCGATGTGGGGCAAGCTGGGAATAGCAGGCGGGCGACGAGAGTCGGGGGAGGGACGGTGACCGTCTCTCCGGGGGAGACGCCGGTGCGCGAGGGGCAGACCTTCGGCGGCACGACGCGATTGGTGAAGTACGCCAACTTCGTGAAGCTGCCGCACACCGTCTTCGCCCTCCCGTTTGCGCTGGTTGGGGTGACGCTGGCCAGCTACCGCGCCGAGGTGACTGTGGAAATGCTGGGGTGGGTGATCCTGGCGTTCACCTGTGCGCGCTTCACGGGCATGGGGTTCAACCGCATCGTCGATCGCGAGATCGATGCGCGCAACCCGCGCACCTCGATGCGCGAGATTCCCAGCGGGGCCCTGACCGTGCGAGAGGCGGTGGTGTCGGTGGCGGTGGCCTCGGCGCTCTTCGTCTACAGCGCGTGGAGCCTCAATCGCCTCTGCGCCCTGCTGTCGCCGGTGGCGCTGGGCTGGGTCTGCTTCTATTCGTACACCAAGCGCTTCACGCGCTGGTCGCACCTGGTGCTTGGCGTGGGGATGTCCATCGCCCCGGTGGGCGGCTACCTGGCGGTGACCGGGCAGTGGCCCGAGCCGTGGTGGATGCCGCTCGTCCTGTCGCTGGCGGTAACCACGTGGGGCGGCGGCTTCGACATCCTCTACGCCTTGCAGGACGAGGCGTTCGACCGGGCTCACGGGCTGCACTCCATTCCGGTGTCGCTCGGACGGGCGCGGGCCATCGGGCTGTCGCGCGTGTTGCATCTGACGACGGTCCTCGCGCTGGCGGTCGTCGGGGCCGTGGCCGGTGGTGGCGTGCTGTACGCGGCCGGCGTCCTGGTGGTCGCCTTGCTGCTGGTCTACGAGCACTCGCTGGTCAGGGCCGACGACATCTCGCGCCTTGACGCCGCCTTCTTCACGATGAACGGGGTCATCTCGATCGTCTTCTTCCTCATCGTGCTGGCGGAGCGTGTGCTCGCCGCCAACGGATGGGTGCGCGCGTTCCCGCTGGCCGGATGACTCGCCCGCTGCCGATCGTTGTCGCGATCACCGGCGCCTCGGGGGCGCCGTACGCCGTGCGACTGCTGGAGTCGCTCGTCGCGGCGCAGCGCCCCACGTGGCTGGTGGTGTCGAGCCATGGCTATCGCCTGCTGGACACGGAGATGGGGATCGCCAGCGCCGAGGCGTTGCGGGAGCGCGTCGGCGCCGACGCGTGGGATCGCTGCGTGACGATGTTCAGCGACGGTGATCGCGGCGCCTCGCCGGCATCGGGCTCGACGCGCATGCAGGGGATGGTGATCTGCCCGTGCTCGATGGGGACGATCGCGGCGATCGCGCACGGGACGTCGCGGTCGCTGGTGGAGCGCGCCGCGGACGTGATGCTCAAGGAGCGGCGGCGCCTCATCGTCGTCCCGCGCGAGACGCCCTACAGCCAGGTCCACCTGGAGAACATGCTCCGCCTCACGCAGGCCGGGGCCATCGTGATGCCGGCGTCGCCGGGCTTCTATCACCAGCCTCGCGGCATCGACGACCTGGTGAACTTCGTCGTCGCCCGCATCCTGGACCATCTCGACGTCGAGCACGCGCTCGTCAGGCGCTGGGGCGGCGAGCCCGACGCGCTCAACGCCTGACGATGGCTGCGGAGTCGCCGGCGCCGCTCGTCATCGGCCTCATCTCCGACACCCATGGCCAGGTGCGCGCGGATGTGCACCGCGCGCTGGCCGGCGTCGACTTCATCCTGCACGCGGGCGACGTGTGCGGCGACGACGTGCTCATGGAGCTGGAGCTCATCGCCCCCGTTACCGCGGTGTACGGCAACTGCGACGACTACGATCACCCGCGGCTCGCCCGCCAGGTGGAGCGGAGCGAGCGGGGCGTGCGCCTCCACGTGAGCCACGGGCACGAACTCGGGGTGCCCTCGGTGGAGCGGCTGCTGGCGGCGTACGATGCCGACGTCATCGTCTACGGGCACACCCACCGCCCGCTCATCGCCAAGGCCGCCGGCCGGTTGGTGGTGAACCCCGGGGCTGCCGGTCCTCGACGCTTCGACATCGCGCCGAGCGTGGCGCGGCTGACGATCGCGGCTGATGGTACCGTGGACGCCGAGATCGTCCCGTTGGCGTACTAGTTGCACGATGGACGTCGGTCGCGCCCCCCGCCTCCCGAACTCGCCCGCCTCCACATGACGTCGTCCGCTGTTCCCGAGACCGACAGCAGCGCGGCACCCGCGACCGCGGGGCCGGCGACCGGTTCGTGGCGGGCCGACACGTGGCGCGCGATGCGCGAGGCGCCGTTGCTCCCCCTCATCCTGCTCACGGTGGCCGCGGCGGCGCTGCGGATCCTCTATCTCGACATGCCCATGCGGCTGGACGAGGCGACGACCTTCAACGAGTTCGTCCTGCAACCGTGGCGCAACACCCTGGGGAAGTACTGGGCCACCAACAACCACCCGCTGCACAGCGTGCTTGGCAAGCTGGCGGTGGATGCGCTGGGGAGGGAACCGTGGGTCGTTCGCATTCCGGCGCTGGTCGCCGGCGTGCTGCTCGTCCCGGTGACCTGGTTCGCCGCCAGCCGCATGGCGTCGGCGGGCGCGGCGTGGCTGGCCGCAGTTGGTGTGACCGTCCTCTCCCCGTTCATCCTCTACTCGACCAATGCGCGCGGCTACTCGATGGTCGCGCTCTTCGTCGTGCTGCAGTGGCTGGCGCTCCGTGATGCGCTGCGCACCAACCGGCGCTCGTCGTGGCTGGCCGTGGCGGCCTGTGGGGCGCTGGGGGTCTACACGCACCTGACCATGGCCTTTGCCTATGCCGGCAACCTGCTGTGGGCACTGGAATGGATGCGACGCAATCGCTCCCTCGCGCGCGCCAGGCTCTGGCCCATCATCTGGTCGGGCGCGCTGAGCGTCATCGTCGCGCTCGTGCTCTACGCGCCGTATGCCTACCTGTCGGGGATCGACGCCCTGGTTGGGAGCGAGAACGTCGCGGCGCGCTCATGGGGCGAGCTGGCCACCGGGCTTCCCAACCGTGGCCGGCGCATCGCGATGTCCTGGTCCGACGGGATGCCCAGCGGGGTGGGGGCGGTGGTGGGGATCTGGGCACTCGTCGCCCTCATCGTGTTGGCCGCATCGCGCCACGCCGAGGGGGCGGCGCCCCTCATCGCCACCGTCACGCTCCCGCTGGTCGTCCTGGTCACGCTGCGGCTCCCACCGCCGCGAGCCGCCCTGTACGTCTTCCCCTTCATCCTGGCGGCCATGGGAGGGGCGGTGCAGTGGCTGGCCACCAAGGTCGGGGCGCGCGCCGGTACGGGTGCCGGGCGCCTGGTCTGGGCGATTGCCGGGGTGCCGTTCGCAGTCGTCGCCTACGCACACCTCACCGCGCAGCCGGTGCGCCGCATCACCGAGACCGGGTGGATGCCTGAGGCGGCGCCGATCTACGAGCGCCTGTCGGCCGAGATTGCATCTGGCGACGCGATCGCGTCGTTCTGGTTGCCGCGCGACATCCTGCGCTACTACTACCTGCGCGACGATCGCGGCCGCGCCCCCCTCGTCCCCGAGGTCTGCCCCAAGGCACCAGCCACCCTCTTCCTGCTCGTGCGCCGCAACGAGACGGTGGAGCAGGTGCTGCGGTACCAGCGCCTTCCCACTGAGATCGCCGCGTCGGCCACGGAGGGGCAACAGTTCGGGCGCTACGCGATCTGGCGTGCGCCGGCCCCCGAGGGACTGCGCTGTCCGGAGCGGCTGCAAGGTCCGCTCGTCCCCGACGCGGAAGGGCAGTAGGCGCGTTGCTGCGCCTCGTTTGCTGAACCGGCCTCGCCCCCCTCAGCGAGGCGTCGGGCCCGGCAGCACGCGGCTGGGAAAGACGGTGAACATGATGGAGCGGGCAG
>CAZVDJ010000470.1:0-4216 GCA_964626245.1 uncultured Gemmatimonadaceae bacterium | reverse complement strand
GGCCCCCTTGCCGCCGAGCAGGGGCTTCATGGAGGCATCGCCGTCGGTGCGGGAGGCGCCGAAGCGGTAGACGTAGCGAGGGGACGATTGGGTGCGGAGCAGGCTGGGCGCGGGAGCGACGGCGGTCATGCGAGGCCTTCCGGAGGAGGGGAGCGCACGCCGGCGACGCGCGCCTGGGCTCCAAGGAGGGGGAACGGACCCGGCTCGGCTATCGGAAGAGTCCCGGCGGATTGTGGGGAGTAGGGGTGGTTGGGGGGCGCGGGTTCAACTCCGACCCCGCTCCGGCCCGGGGTCCGTCCCCAGCCTCCGTCCCCAGCCTCCGTCCCCAAGCTCCGTCCCCAGGGTCCGTCCCCAGCCTCCGTCCCCAGCCTCCGTCCCCAGGGTCCGTCCCCGGGGTCCGTCCCCAGCCTCCGTCCCCAACTCCCCCTCGACGCCCGCGTTATCATGGTGCCGGGCGTCGGCGCCGGGGGGCTGTCCTCCGCCGGCGTCACGCAGTGGTCCACGTCGTTTCCCCCGTCCCGCCCGCACCGATGTCCGTCACTGATCGTCTTCGCTCACCGCTCGCCGTCGCTGCGGGAGTCGCCGTCCTGGCCTCGCTCGGTCCGTCGGTTTCGTTCGCCCAGTCTCGCACCGCCACGACGGCCCCGGCCGTCAGCGCCTTCGACACCGCCGTCTTCAACGCCATCCGGTGGCGCAACATCGGCCCGTCCCGCGGCGGCCGCGCCAACGCGATCGTCGGGATCCCGTCGCAACCGCTCACCTACTTCGTGGGCTACACGGGCGGCGGCGTCTGGCGCACCGACAACGCGGGCATCTCGTGGCGCAACATCTCCGACGGCTACTTCAAGACCGGGAGCATCGGCGCCATCGCCATCGCGCCGAGCGATCCCAACGTCATCTATGTCGGCACGGGGGAGCACGCGATCCGCGGGCAGTCGTCGAGCTACGGCGACGGCGTGTACAAGAGCACCGACCAGGGCAAGACCTGGGTGAACGTGGGGCTCGGTGCCACGCGCCAGATCTCGGCGGTGCGCATCCATCCCAACAATCCCGACGTGGTCTACGTCGCGGCGCAGGGCGACCGATGGAAGGGGTCGGCTGACCGCGGTGTCTATCGCACCACCGACGGCGGCAAGACGTGGACGCAGCTGCTCAAGGGGGAGAACGCGACCAGCGGCCCCAGCGACCTGTCGATGGACCCGTCCAACCCGCGCATCCTGTACGTCGCCATGTGGGACCACCAGCGCGTGCCGTGGAACGTGCGCTCGGGGGGCCCCGGGAGCGGGATCTGGAAGTCGACCGACGGTGGTGAGACGTGGAAGCGGCTGTCCAACGGGCTCCCCAGGCTGATGGGGAAGATCGGCGTGGCCGTCTCCCCGGCGAATCCTGACCGTGTCTACGCCATCGTGGAGGCCGAGCCGTTAGGCGGGCTGTATCGCAGCGATGATGCGGGGAACAGCTGGCGCCACATGACGGGCGACCGCCTGATCCAGACGCGCTCATGGTACTACATGAAGGTCTTCGCCGACCCGCAGAACGCCGACGTGGTGTGGGTGCTGAACGCGCCCGTGATGCGATCGATCGATGGGGGGCGCACCTTCCAGAGCGTGCAGGCCACGCACGGCGACAACCACGGCTTCTGGATCAACCCGACCAACAGCAACTACCTGGCGAATGCCAACGACGGCGGCGGATCGGTGTCGCTGGATGGCGGGCGCAGCTGGAGCACGCAGGACAACCAGCCCACCGCGCAGTTCTACCATGTGACGGTGGACGACGACTTCCCGTACAAGCTGTACTCGGGGCAGCAGGACAACTCGTCGGTGGTGATCCGGAGCCGCTCCGACGGCTTCATGATCTCGGAGCGCGACTGGTGGAACGGCGCCGGCTGCGAGAGCGCCAACATCGGCGTGAGTGCCAGGCAGCACCGGTACGTCTACGGCGGCTGCTACCAGGGGATCATCGACGAGCTGGACCAGGAAACCGGGCTCTCGCGCGACATCATGGCGTACCCGGAGATGAACCTCACCGAGCCCACCGACAAGACGAAGTACCGCTTCAACTGGACGGCGCCGATCGTCGTGTCGATGCACGACGACAACGTGATCTACCACGGCGGCAACGTGCTGCTGCGCTCGCGCGACCGCGGGCAGTCGTGGGCGCCGGCGTCGGGTGACCTGACGAAGAACGACAAGAGCCGGCAGGGGTGGGGCGGTGGTCCCATCACCAACGAAGGGGCAGGGGGCGAGGTGTACGGGACGATCTTCGTGATCGAGGAGTCGCCGCACGACGCGCGCACCCTGTACGTGGGAACCGATGACGGCGTGGTGCAGCTGACGAGGGACGGCGGGGCGACGTGGACCAACGTGACGCCGCCAGCGGCAGGGGACGGTTTGGTCAACGAGCTCGAGGTGTCGCCGCACGATGCCGCCACCGTCTACGTCGCCTTCCGCAAGGACCGCGTGGGCGACCCGGCGCCGTACGTCTACCGCTCCACCGACTACGGGCGCACGTGGACACTGCTCGTGAACGGCTTCCGCGCGGGCGAGCCGGTGCGCGTGGTGCGCGAGGACCCGGAGCGCCGCGGGCTGCTCTACGCCGGTACGGAGACCGGGGTCTACATCTCGTATGACGGCGGCGCGCGCTGGCAGACCTTCAGCGGCAACCTGCCCATCGTTCCCGTCACCGACCTCGACGTGCGGCACGGCGACCTGATCGCCGCCACGGAGGGGCGCGCCTTCTGGATCCTGGACGACCTGTCGGTGATCCGCCAGCACGCGGAGAATCTGGCGACGGCGGCCGTGCACCTGTACAAGCCCCGGACGGCGCTGCTGACGGGTGGTGGCGGCGGCTTTGGCGGGTTTGGGGGAGCGGGAATGGTGGGACGCAACCCGCCCAGCGGCGCGGTGGTCTTCTACCGCCTCGGCTCGGCGCCGGACAGCGCGACCACCGTGCGGCTGGAGTTCGTGGACAGCAAGGGAGCGGTGGTGCGCAGCTACTCCAACAAGGAAGGGACGGGACCGGCTCGCCTGGCGCCGCGCGCCGGGGTGAACATGTTCGCCTGGGACCTGCGCCGTCCCGCCCCCACGCAGCTCCCCGGCGTCCTGCTCTTCGGTGCGCCCGGCGCCGGCGCGCGCGTGCTGCCCGGGACCTACACCGCGCGCCTGACGGCCGGCGCCGTGACGCAGTCGCAGACGTTCGAGGTGCGGCAGGACCCGCGGCGCGAGACGCCGGTGGCGGCGCTGGCAGCGCGCGATTCGGTGGCCAACCTCCTGGTCACGCGCATCGGCGAGATCCACGATGCGGTGAACCGCGTGCGCGACCTCAAGACGCAGGTGCAGGGGTTCGTCACGCGCACCCGCGACGCCGACAGCGCCAAGTCGATCGGCGACATGGGCGGCGCCATCACGAAGAAGCTGGAGACTGTCGATCCCAAGCTCACGACCAAGGCGCAGAACGGGCAGGACATCATCAACTACGCCAACGGGATCAACGGGCAGTACGGCTTCTTGCTGGGGCAGGTGGAGGGAAACCCTGAGCTGACCGAGGGAATCCGGACGCGCCTGGCCGACCTGGAGAAGCTGTGGGCGACGTTGCGGGCCGAGGTGGAGCAGATCGAGACTGCCGACATCGCGGCGTTCAACCGGTTGCTGCAGGCGGCCAAGGTGGACGGCGTGGTGACGAAGAAGAAGCCGGGGACGGTGATGTGAGGGAGCAGAAGACGAGAAGACGAGAGGAGCAACAACAACTAAGGAACGGAAGATGCGAGACCGGGCGAGAGACCGCCCATTGGTCGGCCGCATGGAGTCGAATGCCCCTGCAACAACCGAGTTCCAAGTTCCAACCTGCTACCGGTCTACATTGGAAGCGCAACGTGCCAAGCCTCGCGCCGGAGCTCCGCATCGGTGTAGTGCGAACTCGCCGTACAGCTCGACTTCTCAATTGCAGCGGTCCTGCTTGCTTGCATGGTCTGCAAACGGTGGCGAGCTTTCAGGATCGCATACAGGGAGGATGGGATGAGGATGTTGCGCGATTTCGCATTCGTGCTGGGTGTACTTCTCCTGACGGGATGTTTGGAGCACGACGCAGTCGGAACCACGTTCGGATCGGAAGACAGTCCGTTCGAGCAGTATCGATCGCTGCAGCCGGAAGCGCGTAGACTAGAAGCCATCTCACAAATGGCGGAGCAGTATCAGGATGCAGCCTAACTGCACAA
>CAZVDJ010000469.1:0-4223 GCA_964626245.1 uncultured Gemmatimonadaceae bacterium | reverse complement strand
GGGGCGCACGTCGCCGCGCACGAAGGTCAGGTCGGCGCCGGCAACCGCGGCCAGGGCGCGCGAGGTGAAGACCCAGGCAGGTTGCGTGTAGGGCCACCCCTGCGGCTCTCCCTGCGCGGGCTGCACCAGGTGACGCAGCAGCCACTCGTACGTTGACGCCCCCATCGCGATGGCCCCCACGTCGCGAATGAAGGTGGGATAGCTCGTGTCGGCAATATCCCCGAGCGGAAAGAGCCAGTCGAGCGAGTGATCCGATGTCGCGATGAAGCCGTCGAGGCTCGAGGCGGTGTAGTACTGCGTGGACATGCGACGCACCCGCGAGAGGGACACCACGGGAAGTTGCCACCGCACCGCCACGACCGCGAGACCGCCACGCGTCGCAGGGGGCGGTCGCCTCCTTCGGGCACGAGGCGCCCCCCGGCCAATCGAAAGATCGGGCAGGAAGTCCCGCACTCCGGACATGGTCGCCCTCTGCCGCACGTGCTAGCGTGCAGCGCACGAGGGACACGCACCGCGTTCCCCGTGAACGGCGAGGATCGTCACGAGCCGCACGACGCGCGGCAGGGAGAGAGCGAACGATGGACGAAACTGTGCGGGACGTGGATGTGGTCGTGATCGGCGGCGGGCCCGCCGGGCTTGCAGCTGCCACGTGCCTGGGACGCGCGCGTCGCACCGTGCAGGTGATCGATCGCGGGACGCCCAGGCACGCGGTCGCCGCCGGGGTGCACAACTTCCTCACGCGCGATGGGCTCCCGCCCGCCTCGCTCCGCCGGATTGCGTGGCAGGAGATGGAGGCGTATTCCACCGTGCAGCGTCACGACGGCACGGCGCGCGTCGTGGAGCAGCGCAGCGGACGATGGATCGTGGCGAGCGACGACGCGAGTGCCTGGTCGGCGCGAGCGATCCTCCTGGCCACTGGCGTCGTGGACCAGCATCCCGACATCCCGGGCTACGAGGCGGCGTGGGGGCGCTCGATCTTCCACTGTCCGTACTGTCACGGATGGGAGGTGCGTGATCGACCGCTGGCGGTCCTCGGCGCTGGACCAGCGCTCGCCCAGTTCGCCCCGCTTCTCCTCAGCTGGAGTCGTGACGTCGTCGTGTGCAGCAACGGCGCCACGCTGGAGGCGCCGCTGGCGCAGGAGCTCTCGGCGCGTGGGCTCGCGCTTCGCACGGATCGCATCGACGCGCTCGAGTCCACCGACGGAGCGCTGCAGTCCATCCGGTTCAGCGACGGCTCTCGGCTGCAACGCGAGGCGCTCTTCGTGATGTCATCCCCCCGGCTTCCCGACGTCGTGACGTCGCTTGCGCTCACCATCGACGAGCAGGGATGGGTGCGCATCGACGAGGACGGAGCCACATCGGCGCCAGGCATCTGGGCAGCGGGTGACCTGACGTCGCGCCGCCACCAGGTGATGGAGGCGGCCGCGCAGGGGCTGCGAGCGGCCACGGCCATCAACCGGCAACTCGCGCTCGGAGCGCTCGCCCCGTGACCTCGCCGCGCGTCGAGACGCACTTGCCGCGTCACGAGTTCATCGCCGTGCGGCGCTTCACCGCCAATCGCGCGACCCCGCGCGCTCCCGTGGTGCACGACCACGCCTCCGTCGCGCTCTACCTGGAAGGGGGCGCCACCTTCTGGATGCAGGGACTCTACACCGTCGGCCCTGGCGACCTGCTGCTCGTGCCGGATGCTACACCGCACTACCTCCTCACGGCGGGAAGTGCGCGCGCCATCGGGGCGTCGCTCTGTCTCTCGTGCGCCCCTCCGGCGGTGCGCGACTCGCTCCGTGCGCTCTTCGACGCGGTGCGTCGCGGCGGTTGCGCCAAGCGCCACCTGCAACCGGGTGACGCCGAGCGTGTCGAGCAGCTGCTGCTGGAGGTCGAGCGGGAACGCGCCCGGCAGGACGACGGCTCGCCGCTCGCCCTCCAGGGGTTGCTCTTGCTCCTGACTGCCGCCGTGCTGCGCGCCTCGACCGCGGGCCGAACGCGGAAGGCCGCGGGGGCCAACCCGGTGGTGGCTCGCGCGCTGGAGTACGTCCATCGTCATGGGTCGTCGGGCATCTCGCTGCGCGACGTGGCCCGGCACGTGGGGCGCACGCCGGCGCACGTCGCCTCGCTGGTGAAACAGGCCACCGGCGACACCGTCGTCGGCTGGATCACGCGCGCTCGCATGAGCGAGTGCCGTCAGCTCCTGCAGCACACGGAGGACTCGGTCGAGGTCGTCGCGGCGCGCTGCGGCTTTGCCAGTGCCTCGCATTTTCACCGCGCCTTCCGGCGGGTGCACGGCATGCCACCTGGTGAATGGCGGCGCCTGCACCGCTCCTGATCCTCACTCGAACTCAATATTGCCATGTCCTCCTCCGCCGCTTCCGTGGCGGGGCGTCCTGACCTGTCCCTATCGCAGGCGCTTGCCCCGCTTTGTCTCATCGTCTTCCTGGAGTTCCTGGCCATGGGACTCCCCCTTCCCGTCCTCCCCCTGCACGTGCACGACACGCTCGGTTTCGGCGCGCTCCTCGTCGGCGTCGTGGTGGGGATGCAGTCGGTGGCCACGCTGGTCACGCGCAACCGCGCCGGGACGCACGCAGACCGGCGCGGACCGCACCATGCGGCAACGCTCGGGCTGGCGCTCTCCATTGCCGCGGGGGCGCTATCGGCACTCTCCACACTCTTTGCGAGCAGCGGGACGCGCCTCGTCATCCTGCTCGCCGGACGCGCGCTCCTGGGGCTCGGTGAGAGCCTGGTGATCACCAGCGCACTGGCCTGGGCCGTGGCGCTGGCCGGACGCGAGCGCTCCGGCCGGGTCATGGCGTGGATCGGGATCGCCATGTACGCGGCGCTCGCCGCGGGCGCCCCAGTTGGCGCAGCCCTGCACGCCTCCGCCGGCTTCGGCGTGCTCTCGCTCGCGGCGGCGCTGGCCCCGGCGCTCGCCTTCGTGCCGCTGGCACTCGCTCGGCAGGTGCAACCCGTGG
Organism: uncultured Gemmatimonadaceae bacterium; assembly: GCA_964626245.1. Taxonomy (GTDB): domain Bacteria; phylum Gemmatimonadota; class Gemmatimonadetes; order Gemmatimonadales; family Gemmatimonadaceae; genus SCN-70-22. Next base: position 1,257 of record CAZVDJ010000469.1, on the reverse strand, counting down.
GTGGGGTCCGCCTTCCGTTCCGGGCCGTGGTCGGACTCATCTGGCTGCCCGGCCTCGGCCTCGCGCTCGCGGCGGTCGGCTTCGGGGCCATCGCCGCGTACTCCGCCCTCTATTTCGCCCAGCAAGGGTGGCGGTACGCGTCGCTCGCGATGACGGCGTTCGGGGCGGCATACATCGTGGCGCGCCTCGCCTTCGGGACCTTTCCCGACCGATTTGGTGGTGCGCGCGTGGCCGTGGCGTCGGTGGCCCTGGCCGTCGTGGGACAGGCAGGGATGTGGCTGGCCACTTCGGGAGCGATGGCGGTCGCCTTCGCAGCCATCACCGGCGCCGGATTCTCGCTCTCCTTTCCATCGTTTGGGGTGGTGGCCCTTGGCCAGGTGCCCGCGCAGAACCGCGGCGTCGCCCTGGGCGCGTACACGGCCTGTTTCGACGCGGCGATGGGACTCGGTGTCCCGGCGCTCGGCGCAGCGGTGTCGGTCGTGGGCTACCGGGGGGCGTTTGCCGTCGGCGCCACCGCCGCAGTGGGCGCGCTGGGTATCGCCCTCGTCCTGGCGCGGCGCGGCCGCGCCGGGGTGACGTCACGCGTTCCGGCGGTGCAGCTCCCGGCGTGACCGGAGCGACCCGACCGGTGACTCTTGTCAACGAAGAAGACGTCTCTCGTCTTGGCTGCCAGGAGTACAACCTCGAGTGCGAGCATATGGCCGACCTCTCCATCGACGTGATCCGGGGCACCCTGGACTTGCTGATCCTGAAGACGCCGAGCCACGGCCCGACCTGACCACGACACAGGACCCGATCGTGGCCGCCGAGCGCATTCGGCAGCAAATCGTCGCACTTCCGGGCGTGCGCGCCGTCTCCTGGGGCTCGACGGCACCGCTCGCACTGGGGATGTCACGCCGCCACTTCGACATTGACGGCTACCGCCCGGCGGAAGGCGAGGACATGGAGTATCCGTACAACCAGGTGGGCCCGGACTGGTTCGAGGCGCTGAGAATCACGCTGGTGCGCGGGCGCGGCGTCGCGGACGGCGACCGGCGGGGTGCCGCACCGGTGGTGGTGGTGAACGAGGCCTTCGCGCGGCGCTTCTGGCCCGGGCATGACCCGTTAGGCAAGCGCGTGCGCTCCGGCACCGACACGTGGAGCGAGGTGGTGGGTGTCGCACGCGACGGGAAGTACCAGTCGCTCACCGCGGAAACTCGGCCCTCCGTGTTCATCCCGGCGCTGCAGGACCGGTCGGGGACCGTCTTCCACGTGCGC
>CAZVDJ010000468.1:0-4231 GCA_964626245.1 uncultured Gemmatimonadaceae bacterium | reverse complement strand
AGGCCGGCACCATCGCGTCCACCGCGGCCGTGGCCAATGCCGTGCTCGACGCCCTCTCACCCTTCGGCATCACTCACCTCGACATGCCGCTCACGCCCGCCAGGATCTGGTCGGCGATCCAGGGCGCGGCGGGGAGCCACTGACATGTATCCCGCATCCTTCGAATACCACGCGGCCACCAGTGTCGCCGATGCGCTCGCCCTCCTGGCGAAGTACGGGGACGAGGCCAAGCTGCTCGCCGGCGGGCACTCCCTCATCCCGGTCATGAAGCTGCGCTTTGCCGCGCCCGCGCACCTGGTGGACATCGCGCGCATCCCCGGCCTGTCGGCGATCACCGACGCGGGAAGCGCGGTGCACATCGGCGCGACCGCCCGCCACGCCGACGTGGTGGCGTCGGCGGTCGTGAGGGCCAAGGCGCCGCTCCTGGCCGAAGTCGCGAGCCACATCGGCGACCCGCTCATCCGGAACATGGGAACGATCGGCGGGTCGCTGGCGCACGCCGACCCCGCCGCCGACCTTCCCGCCGCCATGCTGGCGTTAGGCGCGACGCTGGTGGCCACCGGGAGCGGCGGGACACGGAGCATTGCCGCCGATGACTTCTTCACCGACGTCTTCGCCACCGCGCTGCGCCCCGACGAGATCCTCACGGAGATCCGGGTCCCTGCGCAGGGGACGGGGAGCGGGGGGGCGTACGAGAAGAACCCCGATCCGGCGTCGGGTTACGCCATCGTCGGGATCGCGGTGCAGCTGCGCGTGGCGGGTGCGTCATTCGCTGCCGCCCGCGTGGGAATGACCGGACTCGGCCCCCGGGCGCTGCGCCTGGCGGGGGTGGAGGGGGCGCTCACCGGGCAACCGGCGACCGCCGCCACCCTCGACGCGGCGGCGGCCCGTGCCGCCGACGGCCTCGTCTTCGTGGACGATGCCAAGGGGAGCGCGGCGTACAAGGCGAACCTGGCGCGTGTGCACGCGCGCCGGGCGCTCGGACGCGCGCTGGCTGCAGCGGGCGCCTGACGCCGGCGCTGCGGCAAGGGCGATAGGCGCAAGGGGCCGGGGGAAGCGACGCTTCTCCCGGCCCCTTTCCCTGCGCAACCGTCCACGTCAGCTGCGACGGCCGAAGAGCCCCTTGAGCCAGGAGACGAAGACCTTCCAGAGCAGTGGTAGCGCACGAAGTTCCTCGCCCTGCGCGATCGTGCCGCCGGTGGTTGCCGCGCTCCCCCGGGGCATGGAGGCGGCCGGTGGCGCCATGTCGGCTGCAGCCCGCGACCCGGGCGACGGTGACAAATCTCCGGCTGCCGGCGCGGTGGTTGCGGCATCCGGCGTCGCGGATCCCGGCGCGTCGTGCACGCCAGCGCTCACCGCGTCTGCCGCGCCTACTGCGTCCGCTGCATCCGCTGCGGCCAGCTTGGCTTGCACCGATTCAGCGAACTGCCTGAAGAGCTGCTTGTTCACCGACTCGATCAGCCCGCGCCCGAACTGCATCACGCGGCCGGCAATGTCGATCACCGCATCGACACTCACCTCGCTCCGTCCATCGGCTAGCGCCGTCACGACGCCGGTCATCGTCATGCGCGCCGAACCGGACCCGCCGCTCTCCTTTCCCTCGGCCACGATCTGCATGCGGCGCGCGGCATCGTCCACCTCGGCCAGCGTCGCCTTCCCGGCGTATGCCGCCGTGATCGGCCCCACCTTCACCTTTACCCGGCCGCCGTACGTGCGCTCGTCGATGGTGCTCGTGAGTTCTGCGCCTGGCAGGCACGTGACCACCTCCGCCGGATTCTTGAGGAACCGCCAGACCCGGTCGGGAGGCGCCTCGACGCGGAAGGTCTCGTTGAGCGAGAGCGACATGGGGAGGTCGGGGCGGAAGACAGGAGACGGGAGAGGCGAGGAGCGAGCCGGGGGCGGCTCGCGGTCGGCACGCAGCACGTCGCTCGCCTTACGCGCAATCGCCACCCCCCCCAGAAACTAACCCCCACCCGCCATCACGCACCCATCAGCTCCCGTCTCCCGCCTCCCGTCTCCCGTCTCTCAGTAATTGAACTGCGCCTGCAGCCGCAGCAGCCGCCCCTTCTGCCGGTTGCCGATGGTGGCTGCATCCTCGAAGAGCCGGTCGGAGACGGTGTACATCGCCGTCAGCTCGAAGTTGGCGAACGGCAGCCACTCCACGCCCGTCTCCACCTCGTCCACTTCGTGGTGCCGAGCATCCTGTTCCAGCTTCTTCCCGCCGCGAAAGCTCTGCACCCTGACGAAGGGTTGGATGACCTGTCCGCCCGTGCGCCAGCGGTACATCGATTGCACGAAGCCACCGTGCAGCGCCCTTGTCTCGATGCTGCGCGTGGCGGCCACGAACTCGGGGCCCTTTCCCCAGTTGTACTCGGCGACGAGGCCCAGCGGTTGCGCGTACCAGACGAAGGAAAGGGCGACGCGATCGTCGGTGTATTCCGGGAGCGCCTGAACCCCCGTGCTCCTGGCGGGAACGAAGAAGCGTCCCGTGTAGCCCGAGATGCCCGCCTCCACGAACTGTCCGCTCGCGAGGCGCCAGGGATACGTCAGGCGCATCACCGAGTGCAGGGAGTTGTTGGCTTCTGGCCGGTTGGCGGTCTGGCCGTTCATGACGCCGAAGCCGAACACCCCGTAGTCCCCCGACCCCTTGAGTCCGCTGTCGACCAGGAACTTGAACCGCTGGCGCGCCGTCGTGCTGGCCCAGTAGTAGAAGGCGCCCATGTCGCGCTCATTGGGGACGGCGCTGTTGAGCGCGTCGTTGCGGTCGAGCGGGAGCCGGTTCTGCGAGGACTGCAGGTTCTCGAAGCCGAAGGGCACCTTGCTCTGCCCTATGCGGAGCCGGTGCTCCTTCTTGGTGTCAAGAAAGAGGTCGAAGTAGGCGTCGCGGAGCTGGAAGTAGTGAAGCGCACCGGCTGCGTCGGAGCCGTAATCGGGCTGGATGTAGATCGAGACGCGCGGATGCACGTCGCCGCTGAAGATCAGCCGCCCACGACGAAGGAAGATCCCTCCATTGTTGCCGATGGAGCGATCGCACTGCGGACAGTTGAGGCGACTGTTGGTTTCCAGCAGCCGGTTGTAGCGGAGCTGCGCGTAGCCTCGCAGGGAGATGCGATCGTACCACGGACGCGGGGCGGGCTGGGCAGACTTGGGCGAGGTGGGACGCTTCGTGCTGTCGGTCCCGGTCGGGGTGGAGGTGCCCGCGATGCCGGCCGACCCGGCGACGGTGCGCGACGGGGCGCTGTCGGACTGCGCGCGTTGAGCCGAGGCGGGGGACGCGGCCACCAGCAGGAGCGTCGCCGCGAACCACGGGGCGACCTGGACGATTGAAGGCATGTGCCTGAAGAGTCGGGGGTGGTGCGACCGAGGACGTGCGCGGAGGGGGCACGCGCGCGGGGCGACGGGACGCCCCGTTACAATTCAGGACGAAATCTGTTACAAACGGCCTGCACCCCAACGCCGAAACCCGACCGTGACGGACTCGTTACACGCTCTCGTCGCGACTCCGTGGTCTGCAGCGAATGCGTGGTGCCGATTACGCCGGCGCCGTGCGGTGCCCAAGTCGCCGAGGTGGACGTGAACGACGAGATTCGCAGGATCCAGGCGCTCATGGAGCGCGAGGCCTACATCACCGACCGACAGATTGCCACGTCGGTCTACCTGGCCTCGGCACTCGGCAAGCCGCTCCTGGTCGAGGGGCACCCCGGGGTGGGGAAGACCCAGATTGCCAAGGTGCTGGCGCGCTCGCTCGATGCCGACCTGATTCGCCTGCAGTGCTACGAGGGGCTCGACGCCACCACGGCGCTGTACGAGTGGAACTACCCGCGGCAGCTGCTGCACCTCAAGCTCACTGAGGGTGCGACGGGGCCGCTGTCGGAGCGCGAGGCGACGCTCTTCACCGATGCCTTCCTGCTCAAGCGGCCGCTGCTGGCGGCCATCACGCACCAGGGGCGTCCGCCGGTGCTCCTGATTGACGAGGTGGACCGCAGCGACGAGGAGTTCGAGGCGTTCCTGCTCGAGGTCCTCTCCGATTTCCAGGTCACCATTCCCGAGTTGGGGACCATCGCCGCCAGCGCGCGTCCCGTCGTGGTGCTGACGTCGAATCGCACGCGGGAACTGTCCGAGGCGCTGCGCCGTCGCTGCCTCTACCTCTGGATCGACTATCCGTCGTTCGAGAAGGAGTTGCAGATCGTGCGCGCCAAGGTGCCGGGACTTCCCGAACAGCTGGCGCGCG
>CAZVDJ010000467.1:0-4234 GCA_964626245.1 uncultured Gemmatimonadaceae bacterium | reverse complement strand
GAGTTCCTTGTCGCTGGCGGGGCGCCCGAAGATGCGCGTGAGCGTCTCGCGTGCCTGCGCGATCTCGCGTGTCTTGCGGCGGATGGAGCGCGGCACGTGGTCCTGCCGTCGCAGCTCATCGAGGATGGCGCCGCGAATGCGGGGGACGGCGAAGGTGGAGAAGGCGAGGCCACGCGAGGGCTCGAACGCGTCGAGCGCGTTCATGAGCCCGATCGTGCCGCACGAGACCAACTCGTCGAAGTCGGCCGGCGCGGCCAGCGCGCGGGAGAGCTGGCGCGCCACGTGGTGCACGAGGTTCAGGTTGTCCGTCAGCAGGCGTTCGCGCGCCGCCTGGTCTCCGCGGGCGAAGGCGCCCCAGAGGTTGTCGGTTGCCATCGATTCAGCCCTTGCGCAGGAGTCGGAGCGTGGAAGTGGAGAGGGCGGGCGCCTCGGTGAGGAGGCGCTCGCCGATGGCGCGCACCGCCACGGCCGCGGTGGAGCCTAACGACGCCTCGTCGGTCCCCAGCCCGGCGGCGAGTGCGCTGCCGAAGTCGGGGTCGTCGGGAATGGCGCCGGCAAAGGGGACCGTGCGCGACAGGAATCGCACCGCCGCCCCGTTGAGGTATTCGTGCAGCCGGTCGGCACCGTCGTCACTGACGCGATTGGCGACGACGTCCACGCGCACGCCCGGGGCGCGCTCGTGGAGGAGCTTGACCAGGGCGTAGGTGGCGACGAGCGAGATGCGGTCGCCGGCGGTGACGGCCAGGAGGCGCGTCGCCCCGTCGGCGCAGGCGGCCACGAGCGATTCGGCACTCGACCCCGCGTCGATCACGACCAGTTCGAAGGCGTCGAACAGCGCGGCCACGCGGCGCATGAGGAGCCGGCGCTCGGTCGGGCGCAGCTCCGCCTCCTCCAGGCTGGCGGGGAAGAGCGACAGGCGCTCGGCCACCGGGACCAGCAGGTCGTGCGGCTCGCGCCCGCCACGCAACTGGCCTAACGAACCGGTCGGCTCCACGCCCAGGAGGTGGTGCAGTCCCCCCAGCCGCTGCCCGGCGTCGACGAGCAGGACACGTCGTCCCTGCTCGGCCATGGTCGCGGCCAGCAGGGCGGCGATGGTTGACGTCCCGACACCGCCCTTGCCGCTCCCCACGGCCACGACGGTCGCCGCCCGGGGTGAACCCGGGGGCGCAGCGCCGTGGCGCGACGGGGCGAAGGCCTCGGCGGGCGTCCTCATGCGGCGCGCGTGGCCGACGGATTGGTGGAGAGGCCGAGGGCGCCCAGGATGCGCGCACGCGACGGGTGCAGGTCGTCGGGCACCGCCTGGCCATCGCCGATCCAGCGGATGGGGAGGTCGACCCGCGCGGCGACGTCGGCAATGGCGCGCTCGTCGTGCAGCTCGTCGACCTTCGTGATCACGGCGTGCGACACGCGGCAGGCCGCCATGCCCTGCACGATGGCGGGGACGGCGTCGGGCCGCAGCGTGGCGGGCAACACGAGGTGCACCTCGTCAGGCGCCATGGCGCGCAGCAGCGACTGCCACTGCGCGTTGGCGTCGCGCGAGCGCGGTGAGCGCCCCGGCGTGTCGACGATCACCACGTCGCGGTCGTCCAGGCGCTTCATGACCCCGGGCACCTCGCGGATGTCGTACGCCACCTCGAGCGGGACGTTCATCACCTCGGCGTACTGCTGCATCTGCTCCAGCGCCCCCACGCGGTACGTGTCGAGCGTGATGAGGCCAACCTTGCGGCTGCCGAAGACGGCCCGATGCATGGCGAGCTTTGCCGCCACCGTGGTCTTGCCGGCGCCCGTGGGGCCGACGAGTGCGATGACCAGCGGTCCGCTGCGGCCGCGACCGCCCTGTGAGCGCGGCAGGGCAGGGAGCGGCGGGTCGAGCCGCGCGCGCAGCGCCTGCAGGTCCTGCTGGCGTGCGGCGATGACCTCGACGCGCGTGGCGCCGGCTTCCTTGTGCACCGCACTGCGAACGATGAGCACGTCGTCGCCCAGCGCGCGCCGGGCGTCGTCGAAGACTCGGCGAAGGTCGGTGCCGTGGAAGGTCTCAAGCAGCATGGGTCAGCTCCCAGGTGGCGACGGAATTGAGCTTCACGGTGGTGGGCAGCTCGGCGAGCGAGATGACCGGGAGTTGCGCGAGCACCGGTTCGACCAGGCGACGCACGCCGACGCGCAGGGACGGCGGCGTGATGAGCGGCGGCAGGCGACCTTCGCTGGCATGGGTGGTGGCCAGGAAGTTCAGCTCGCGCAGCAGGTCGGCCAGCAGGTCGGGCGTGAGCGGGGCGAGTCCCGCCGGCGCATTGCGCGGCGAGAAGAGCCCCATGAGCGACGCCTCGAGCCGCGGCCCGATGGTGATGCCGCTGACGGCACCCATCGGGTCGGCGAAGGAGCGCGCGATGACGTTGGAGAGCGAGCGCCGCACGTGCTCGGTGAGCACCTCGGCGTCCTTCGTCTGCTCCACGCCGTCGCCCAGCGCCTCGAGGATGGTGACGAGGTCGCGAATGGGGATGCGCTCGCGCAGCAGGCGCTGGAGGACGCGGTGCAGGAGCCCCAGCGACACCTTGGCGGGGATGAGGTCCTCGACCAGCGCCGGGTGCGACTTCTTGAGCGTCTCCACCATTTCCTGCACGTCCTGCCGGCCCAGGAGCTCGGCGGCGTTGACCTTCAGCGCCTCCATCAGGTGCGTCGCGATGACCACCGCGGGCTCCACGACCACGTAGCCTAACGATTCGGCCTCCACGCGGCGTGACGAGGCGATCCAGCGGGCGGTGAGGCCGAAGGCCGGGTCGATCGTCTCGATCCCCTCGATGCCATGGATCACGGAGCCGGTGTCCAGCGCCAGGTGGAAGCGCGGCATCACCTCGGCACGGGCGATCTCGGCGCCGCGCAGCTTGATCACGTACTCGTTCGCCGGCAGGTGCAAGTCGTCGCGCACGCGGATGGGGGGGATCAGGATCCCCACCTCCAGCGCCGCCTGCTTGCGCAGGAGCTGGATGCGCTCCAGGAGGTCGCCCCCCTGGCGCTCGTCGACGAGCGGGATCAGGGCGTAGCCCACCTCGAGCTCGATCGGGTCGATCTGCAGGAGGTCGCGCATGGGATCGGACGGCTTTTCCGGCAGCCGCTCCGATTCCTCGGTGGCCGCCTGCCGCTCCGCCGCGCGTCGCTCCTCGGCCGCCGAGGCGGCGCGCGACAGGAAGAAGAGGGCGGCGCCCAGCGCGAGGAACGGGAGCTTGGGCAGCCCGGGGATGAGCCCAAAGGTCGTGAGCACCCCGGCCGCCACCAGCATGGCGCGCGGATAGGCCGCCAGCTGCGCCGCCACCTGCGCCCCCATGCGCGCCTGCCCCGAGGCACGCGTGACCATGATGCCGGCGGCCGTGGAGACGATCAGCGCGGGGACCTGCGCCACCAGCCCCTCACCGACGGTGAGGATGGTGTACTGCGACGCCGCCTGCGCCAGCGGAAGCCCGCGCTGGATCACGGCGATGAAGATCCCGCCCAGGATGTTGATGCCGGTGATGAGCAGCGCCGCGATCGCGTCGCCCTTCACAAACTTCGAGGCTCCATCCATCGCCCCGTAGAAGTCGGCCTGCCGCGCAATCTCCTCGCGGCGGCGGCGCGCCTCGCGCTCGTCGATGAGACCGGCCGACAGGTCGGCGTCGATGGCCATCTGCTTGCCGGGCATGGCGTCCAGGGTGAAGCGCGCGGCCACCTCGGCCACGCGCCCGGCGCCCTTGGTGATGACGATGAAGTTGATCCCGATGAGGATCAGGAAGAGGACGACACCGACGGCATAGTTCCCCCCGATGACAAACTGTCCGAAGGCCTGGATCACCTGCCCGGCGTGCCCCTCGCTGAGGATCAGGCGCGTGGAGGCGAAGTTGAGCCCCAGGCGAAAGAGCGTGAGCAGCAGCAGCAGGGCCGGGACCGACGAGAACTCCAGCGGCTCCACCGTCTGCATCGTCGTGAGCAGCACCACCAGCGACAACCCGATGCTGGTGGCCAGCAGCAGGTCGAGCACGAGCGCCGGGAGGGGGACGATCATCAGCGCCAGCACGAAGACGACCGCGATGGCGAGCCCCATCTCGGCGTTCTTCTTCGCGACGCCTTCCATCGCGGGCATGGGACGGGCGACGGCGCTCATGCCACCACCTCACGCAGGGCAGGCCCGCGCGCCATGCGGCGCCGGATCACGAAGGCGAGGATCTCGGCCACGGCCACGTACATCTCGGCGGGGATCATCTGGCCA
>CAZVDJ010000466.1:0-4236 GCA_964626245.1 uncultured Gemmatimonadaceae bacterium | reverse complement strand
ACGCGCCGCAGCGCGGCAAAACGCGCCTGCACCTGGCGGGGGGCGTCCATCGTCAGGCGGCACGGCGCCTCGGGGGAGGTCCCGGCACAGGCGCCGCCCCAGGCCAGCGGCACGCTCCCGGGCGCCGCCACCAGGCGCAGCGCGACCTCGGCGTCGCCGGCAAACGATGCGTTGCACCCTCCCTCGCGTGCGGCACCGTCCAGTGCGCAGTCGATCCCGGCCGGCTCCGAGCGCACGCTGCCGCGTCCGTTTCCGGCCGCCAGCGCCGAGGCGTCGATGGAGAGCAGTGCCGGCGGCCGGATGACGCGCACGGCGACCGTGCGCGTGGTCGCGCCGATGCTGGCCGTCAGCTGCAGATTGCCCAGCGCCACCGCCGTCACCAGCCCGGCGGGCGAGACCGTCGCCACGGCGGGAGCGCCGCTCCGCCACTCGACCTGTCGTCCCTCCACCGCGACCCCGCGCACGTCGAGGATGCGGGCTCCCAGCGCGAGCTGCGCGCCCGGCACCAGGGTGAGCACCTCGCCGTCGCCCACCACGCCGCCGTCGGGGCGCAGCAGTTCGATACTGGCGATCTCGAAGAGCGACACACCGTCTTGCAGCTGCGCCGTCCCGCCGGGGGTCAGACGCATGGGTCCTACCACCTGGCGATCCACCTCCACCCCGCGTCGCGTGAGCGCGAGCGTGAAGACCACCGTGCAGGCCCGCTCGCGCGGCGTCGCGGCCTCGCGCTCGACGTCGGCGAGGCAGCTGGCCAGGTCCACCGGCACGCGCACCGCCTGCGCCCCCGTCCCGGTGAGGGCGGCGACGAAATGCCCCAGCGCGGGGCGGCTCCCATCGCGCCGCAGGTAGTTGGTGGACACTTCCACCGCGACCGGGTCGTCGGCCCCCATGGAGGCGTGCACGCTGGCCCGCATCGTCACCTGCGCCGGAATCCCGCCTTCCTCGCCAGGCGCTGCCCATCGCGCAAACTCACCACAGCCGGATGCAATTCCGGCCAGGGCGAGGGCAAGGAGCCGAGACGAAGTGCGCATGGTCAGCGACGGGTGATGAGGACGATGCCGCCGGCGATGCCGGTGAACGCGCGCGACGCGGCGCCACCAGCTGACGCCCGCTCGCGGAGGGAACCCGCCTGCGCCCGCAGGTACGGCTGCACGGTGAGCTGCGCCCGGCGCATGCTGAGGCCCACGGTCACCGTGGCCGCCCGCACACCCGCGGTGGGGAGCCCCTCGTTGATCGCGAGCCCCGACTGCCACCGCCCCTCGCCCACCAGCACGACCTCCGCGCGCGTCGCCACGGGAATGGCCCCCCGAATCCCGCCGGCCGCGTAATGCCCGCTCGACCCGTCGGCCGTGCGGCCATCGCGGGCGTACGCGGCACGCCAGAGATACGAGGAGTAGACAATCAGCTCCCGCAGGCGTCCGGGCGCAAGCAGCAGTTGGACGTCGCCCGAGATGACCGGTCCCAGGCGGACCGTCGCCTCGGCGGGCGCCACGTTGACGGTATCGCCCGACGGCGCCGTGGCCCGGAGGCGGTCGTCGGAAAAGACGTCTACCGACGCGGCGGCGGTGAGGCGGTGCGGGCCCAGCAGTCGTTCGCCGCCGGCGGAGGCGCGGATCACGCCGCCGGGGCGGAAGTCGGCGGACGGGGCGCCAGCGACGAGCGCCGCCACCGGCTGGTAGCGCCCCCGATGTTCGTACGACGCACCGAGCGCGAGTGACCACGGCCCGGCACGGGTTCCATACACGGCCCCCACCGTTCCACTCGCGCCGGCCCCCACCGGGGGGCTCCCCAGCCCGAGCGCCGGCGCTGCCAGGACGCGCAGCGCGGCAAACTCCTCGGGGGCCAGGCTCGCCCGACCGGTGGGGAGGTTCATCCCGAGCGTGAAGGTCACCGCCTCGGAGAAGTGGCGCCCCGTCAGCCGCACGCGCGTGTCGCTGATTCCCTCGAGCGTCGCCGTGCCGCGCGCTCCGCGCGAGTCGGCGGCGGCATATTGCACCTGGCCGCGCGCGTAGAACGCCGTCAGGTCCAGGCGCCATCGCGACCCGAGCGGCGTGGTCATCGCGACGGGCAGGAGGAACTGCGTGGCCTGCGTGACGTGTACCGAATCGAGGCCGGCAAAGGCTCGCTGGGGGACGCCGTCGCCGCCAAAGCGTATCGCCTCGACGTAGCCGCTCCCACCCAGCGTGCGCGTCCCCAGCAGGCGCTCCTGCCCCGACAGCTGGCGAGGGGCCCACCCCAGCGCCGTCACCGCGGCCAGCGGGGTCAACGTCGCCACCGCCAGCCACCTCCGGACCGCGCCGGGCCAGTCGCCGGCGTCACGCGTGCGCCGCTCATTTCCCCCCTTCACGGCCGCTGGATGATGATCACCACCGTCACCAGCGTGGTGGGAAAGGCGGGGTCGCCAGGACCGTGCACGGGGCGCGACTGCGTCGTGATGAGGTCGAGCGGCCGGTTGAGCCGGTCCACGACCCCCATGACCGGTGCATCGAGCCCGCGGAGCTCGGGGACGAGCGCACTCGCCGTGACGCCAAGCCGGCGTGTCAGCAGCGAGGCGCGCTCGCCGGCCAGGCGGAAGCCGGGATCGACGCGGCTCGCCCGCAGGTACTCGCGCGCCGCGGCGGCCGGGTCACCGGCGAGTTCGGCCTGCACGCCGCGCCCGTAGGCCACCAGCGCCACGCCGTCGTTGGTGGGGCGTTCGTCCACGCGCGCGCGCTCGGCCGGCGACAACGAGACCCCCAGCGCATCGAAGAGGCGGAGGGCGAGCGCCTTCTCCGCCGCCAGGATGTCCCGGACCGGGGCACGCGCGTCGATCGCCTCGCGCAGCACCCCGGTCGCGACGTCGGCCACGCGCACCGTCAGCCGCAGTTCTCCGCCCAGCGTGTCGACCGCCCCCAGCAGGAGCTCGCGCGCCGCCAGGAGCCGCCCCAGCCGCGGCGCGGTGGCGGAATCCACCCGCCCTCCCTCCACGAGCGCCAGTTCACGCAGCACCTCTCCCAGCCGCGCGCGCTCCACCAGCTGCAGGCGAGGGCTGCGCGAGAGGTCGGTGGCCAGGAAGTCGGCCAGCGCGTGGGCAATGGGGCCGAGCAGCGTGTCCCCCTGCGGCTGCCGGAACGGCGGCACCGCCACCGTGCGCACCCGCCCCGAGCCATCGGCGGTGCGCCCGCGCTCGGCGGCCATCGTTGCAGCCGCCAGGGAATCGGCGGCAGGCGACGGCGCCGTTCCCGCGGTCCGCGCGGCGCCGGCGCACGCGGTGCTCGCCAGCAGCATGACGGCGACGGCCGCCCGGCGCGCGCCATCCGCAACCGTCAGGCGCAACGAAACGCCCGGCGCATGCCGGTGACGGGGCGATGAACGAGGTCCCGGCCCAAGGTGGGTGTAAGGGGGCCGGGCAGGGGAGCGAGGGGACACGAACGACTCCGGCGGGATCGCGGACGCGCCGCGACCACGCCAAGGTGCGACGGCGGAGCGGCCTCGTCAACGTGGGGGGCACGTTGTTGCACGCATGCGTCAGTTGGCCCGCCCCGCACTCGGTAGAAACCCCTACGTAGAGGCACGAATGGAGGGGACGGCCCCCGGCGCCGAGCTTGGCGGGTGTGAGCGACACCGAGCGCTGGACACGCAACCGGGAGGCGACCGGTCCAAGGGAGCTGGTGGCCCTGGTCATCTCGCACGCGCACGCCCCCATCAGCAGCTGGAGTCCGCTCCTCCTGCCCCCGGAGCAAGTGACGTCCCTTCTTGGCGCCGCGGCAGGGTGCCGGGGCGTGAAGGGAGTCGCGGTGCTGGCGACCTGCTCGCGCACCGAGCTGTATGCCGAGTTGGGCGAGGGGGGCGCCGGAGCGGCCACGCTCCGCTCCCTGCTGCAGGAGGCCCTCGGGCTGTCGCCGGAGGTGGCCGCGTTGCCCCGTGAGCTGCACGGCGCGGAGGCCGTACACCACCTGCTGCGCGTGGCCTCGGGCCTGGAATCGATCGCGTTAGGCGAGCACGAGGTGCTGGGGCAGGTGCGCGACGCGCTGCACGCTGCGCAGGGCGCGCGCGTGGCCGGACCGCTGGTGCAGCGCCTGTTCGAACGCGCCCTTGCCACCGGTGCGCGTGCCCGCCACCACACCGGAATCGGCCGCGGCGCCCTGACGCTCGGTGCGGCGGCAGCCGACGCGATCACCGAGGGAGGGCCACCCTCGCGCTGCGCCCTGGCGGTTGTGGTGGGTGCCGGCCAGATGGCGCGGCAGGCGGCGCGGC
>CAZVDJ010000465.1:0-4243 GCA_964626245.1 uncultured Gemmatimonadaceae bacterium | reverse complement strand
CTCGCGGTACGTCCCCGCGCGCACCACGATGCGCGCGCCCGCGGGAGCGCTCGCCAGCGCATCACCCACCAGGCGCACGGGGCCGCTTGGCGATACCTCCAGCACGACCTCCTGCGCCGCCGCCCGTCCCGGCGCCACCAGCAGGCACGCGGCCGCCACGAGCGCGGTTGCACGACCTGCGGCCCCACGAACCGTGGCCGCCGCCGGGTACTGAATGGCGCGGGCCGACGTCGGCAGGCACGTGGTGAGGAGGGGACTCACGGTGCGTGCTCCAACTCGAGAGAAACGTCGCGAAGGACTAGTGGGCGTGCGAAGTCGCGGCAGCGTCAGCATCACTAGCATGCGGCACGGTCGCGGCGCGCGCCACCACGTCCGTCCAGCTCACCACCGTTCCGCCGTACCGCTCGACCAGCTCGCGGGCGTCGTGCGTGGGCGCGAAGGCGGAGAGCTGCCGCCCCATGGGGCTGTGCAGCGACCCGCCCTGCACGTACACCGCCTTGCGCGCGTCGAGCATCGGCCCACCCTCGAAGTCGGAGACCCAGATCCCCTCGAACCTCGCGGTGTCACCGGCGGCGGCCACGAAGCCCGCCAGGCACTCCACCGCGTCAAAGGTGTGCACACGCCCGGTGGCCGTGCGCACCTGGCCGCCGTAGCGGGCGTCGGTGATCGCCATGCGGCAGAAGGCACAGGAGTCCTCGCCCAGGACCATGGGGCGCGGGCCGCCACCGCCCGCGCATCCCAGCGCGGCCAGAAGCGCCAGCTGCAAGGCCAGGCGGCGCGTCATGCGCGGGTGGCGGGGCATCAGGCCACCAGGGCGCGCGACGGGGCGGACGAGGCGGCGCCGGACGCGACCGGGGCACCCGGGCGTTTCCGGTCCGCGACCAGCGCCAGCACGCCGATGCCTAACGCCAGCATCGCCGAGATCCCGCCGATGCCGGGAAGCGACGTGGCGGTGAAGTTGAGCAGCTGCCGGGAGCCGATCAGCGGTGGCTGGTACGACATCCCCGGCACCTTGATGATGGCGTTCTCCATGTCCAGGTCATGGCCGTACTCGTACTCCCACTTCCAGAAATCGGCCAGCCCCGCCACGGCCACGACGAGGAAGGTGATGACCCAGGCCTGCGCGAGCCGCCGGCGGCCGAGCGCCGCCGCTCCAAGGCCGCCCGCGATCAGGACACCGACGAGAACGGGCATGATGCGCAGCTCCGGAATCGACGCCGGCTCGATGCGCTTCATCCCGATGTAGTGGTTCAGGTTGTTGATGTTCTCCAGGTCGTTCTCCTTCATCCCCTTCACCGTGTTGATCCAGATCTGCATCCCGATGCCTTCCGGGTACTGTGGGGCATCCAGGTACACCCGCCAGATCGGGGTGAGGTACATCGGGACCAGGAGGAGCGCGGCGACGACGAGGAGGAGGCGAGCTCGCACGGACAGCATGGCGTTCACTTGAGTAGGAGCGGGGCGGGGCGGGGAAAGGCGGGCCACCGGCGTGACCCGCCTTTCGATGAGCGAGCGCCTACTTGCCACCCTCGGTCGCAGCGAAGGCCCGCTGCGACTTCCGGCTGGTGGTGGCCGACAGGGCCACCATCGACCCCGACGGGGCCACGCGGACGTACCCCTGCATCTCCTGGTGCAGCGCGCTGCAGAAGTCGGTGCAGTAGAAGGGGTAGACCCCGGCGTACTTGGCCACCCACGTCAGCGTGCGCGTCTGCCCGGGCATGATCAGCAGCTCCGCATCGTTGGCCGATCCCAGGGCAGCGAAGCCGTGGGGGACGTCCCAGTCCTGCTCCAGGTTGGTCACGTGGAAGAGCACCGTGTCGCCCTGCTGGATCCCCTCGATGTTGTCGGGGGCGAAGTGCGAGCGGATGGCGGTCATCTTGACGTGCACCACCTTCCCCTTGCGGCTGATCCCCACTTCCTGCTCGTTGCGCGCCACCCACGGGTGCTTGTTGTCGGCCAGCTTGAAGAACTTGAGCTGGTTGTTGCGGATCTTGCCGGCGTCGATCGCCTGGGCGTAGTGCGGCTCGCCGATGGTCGGGAAGTCGAGCAGCAGCTTCATTTTCGGCCCGCTGATGTCATACAGCTGCGCCGACTGCGTGAGCTCGGGCCCCGTGGGGAGGTAGCGATCCTTGGTGATCTTGTTCATCGCCACCACGTACTTGCCGTACGGCTTCTTCGTGTCGCCACCCATCACGGTGAGGTGCCCGATGGAGTAGTACGTCGGGACGCGGTCGGCCACCGTGCAGTCCTTGAGCGACCACTTCACGATCTCCGACGTGATGAAGACCGACGTGTAGGCGTTGCCGTTGGCGTCGAACTCGTTGTGCAGGGGGCCCAGCCCGGGGTTCTGCACCTCGCAGTACATCGTGGCGTCGTAGTTCACCACCGGGATCCCGTACGAGTCACCGTCGAACTTCTTGTCGGTGATGGCCTGCTGCAGCTTGCTGAACGAGTGCACCGGGATGACCGTCGCCAGCTTGCCGCCGCCCACGATGTACTCGCCCGTCGGATCCACGTCCACGCCGTGCGGCGACTTGGGCGTGGGGAGGAAGTACACCGCCCCCGCGCAGTCCTTGGGGTCGAGCACCTGCACCGACGTCCGGATCGTCGAGGTGGCCTGGTGCGTCTCGTGGCTGTACACGTTGTGCGCGTAGCGCACCGGCCATGCCTTGGCCTTGCCCCCCGCCACGCACTGCTCCGCCACCTTCCAGTTGACCGCGGCGATGAAGTCCTTGTCGTTCTTGGAAGCGTTCACCTCCAGCTTGGTGCTGGCCTGCTCGGTGTTGTACGAGGTGAAGAAGACCCACCCGTGCGACGGTCCCTTGCCCGGACGCCCCAGGTCGTAGTCGAAGCCGGGCATCAGGATCTGGAAGGCCACGTCCATCTTCCCCATCTCATTGGCCTTCACGAAGGAGATCGTCCCCTTGTACTGGTCGGCAAACTTGTCGAAGCCGACGTCCTTCTGCGGGATCGGCACCGAGAAGCGCGTGGCGCCGATCACGTACTCCGTGTTCTCGGTCGTGAAGGGGGCGCCGTGGTTGCCCCCCGTGTTGGGGAGCTCCAGCGTCTCCGTCGTCTCGAACGACGACAGGTCGATGCGCGCGAAGCGCGGCGTGTTGTTGGCGTTGATGAAGAGCCAGCGGCCGTCGTGCTCACCCGCCGTCATCGAGAGCGACGGATGGTGCGTGTCGTCCCACGGCACCGTCCCCCACGAGGTGTTGAGCATCGCCCTGGTCTCGGCGTTGTAGCCGTAGCCGTTCTCGGGGTTCTGCGAGAAGACCGGGATGACCTTCAGCAGGCGTCCGGACGGGAGCCCATAGACACCGACCTGCCCCGAGAAGCCGCCCGAGGTGAAGTAGTAGAACTCGTCGTAGCTCCCCGGCGCCACATACGTACGCGCGGCCGCGTCGCCGAGGTTTGCGATGCCAGTGGCCTTCGATTTCGGGGCACAGGCGTAGATGAGGGTCGCGCTGAGGAGCACAGCGCCCGCTGACGCCAGGATCCCGGCCCGCCGCGGAAGAGACATAGGTGTTGCCTCGCAGAACGTGGGTGTCGCCGATGGAACTCGCCGAGCGCCCGCTCGACTCACCAATAGCTTCGCTGGAAATGCGGCATTCGGCGGTAGGCAATTCCTCTATTCTGCGTAGAGGATTTCCGGCGCTCCTATGGGACAACCCCCGACCACCGGCGCGGCCGCCTTCCATAGGTTGGGGCGCAAGGCCGGGAGTGGATCCCGGCCAGTCGATGCGGAGCCGTATGCGCCTCACCCGCTTCACCGACAACGCGCTGCGCGCCCTGCTCTTCCTCGCCCTCGATCCGGACGACGTCCCGACAGTGGGCGAGGTGGCGCGCAAGATGGGGATGTCGGAGGACCACCTGCTCAAGGTCGTGCAGCGCCTCTCGCAGCTCGGCTACGTGAAGACCATCCGCGGCCGGAACGGCGGGATGAAGCTCGCGGTGCGCCCCGAGACGATCGTGGTGGGCCAGGTCGTGCGCCGGACGGAGGACAACATGGCGCTCGTCCCCTGCTTCGACCCGGCGGAGGTGTCGTGTCCCATTGCCGCGGCGTGCGGGCTGGCGCCCGCGCTGGACGAGGCGCTGCAGGCCTTCCTCACCACGCTCGATCGCTACACCATCGCCGACCTCATTGCCAGTCGTCGCGAGGCGATGCGACAGCTCGTGGGCGCCCCACCGGAGGCATCGGTCGGGGCGGCGACCGAGCCCGCGGCCTAGTGACGGAATG
>CAZVDJ010000464.1:0-4246 GCA_964626245.1 uncultured Gemmatimonadaceae bacterium | reverse complement strand
TACAACGAGCTGCTGGGGGTGCAGGGCGGGCACTCCGCGTTGCTCCTGGCGGTACGCGAAGGGGAGCTGGAGGCGGCGGAGGCGCTGCTGGACGGCGGGGCCGACGTGAATTTGGTGAGTGCGGGTGACCACACCTCGCCGCTGCTCATGGCGGCGATCAATGGCCACTACGACCTGGCGCTGCGACTGGTGGCACGCGGGGCCGACCCCAACCTGGCCAGCGACGCCGGCGCGGCGCCGCTTTACGCCATCCTGAACAAGGAGTGGGCACCCAGCACCCGTACGCCGCAGCCGGCCTTCCACCTGCAGCAGAAGGCGACGTACCTGGAGGTGGTGGAGGCGCTGCTCAAGGCCGGCGCCAATCCCAACGCCCGGCTCAAGCGGTCGCTCTGGTACACCACCTACAACCGCGACAACCTGCGCGTGGAGTTCGCGGGCGCCACACCCTTCTTCCGTGCGGCGTACGCCACCGACGTGGCGGCGATGAAGTTGCTGCTGGCGGCTGGGGCCGACCCCACGATCGGGACGATCAAGCCGCCCGCGCGCGCCCGGCGGAACGCGTCGGGGCCGCCGCGCGAGGACCCGTCAGGGGTGCCGCCGGTGCCCGATGGCGGCCTTGGTGTCCTCCCCATCCACGCGGCGTCGGGCGTGGGGTACGGACAGGGCTTTGCCGCCAACGACCATCGCCACGTGGCCAACGGCTGGCTGCCGGCGGTGAAGTTCCTGGTGGAAGAGCTGGGCGCCGACGTGAACGCGCGCGACTACAACGGCTACACCCCGCTGCACCACGCGGCCGCGCGCGGCGACAACGAGGTGATCACCTACCTGGTGTCCAAGGGCGCCGACGTGCGGGCCGTGGCGCGCACCGGGCAGACCACCGCCGACATGGCCAACGGTCCCGTGCAGCGCATCTCGCCGTACTTGGAGACGGTGAAGCTGCTGGAGAGCCTGGGGTCGAAGAACAACCACCGGTGTGTGAGCTGTTGAAACTCGAGACGGGGGACGGGAGACGGGGGACGGGAGGGGGGGATATCACGCTGAGGGGGCTTCGTGCCTTGGCGGCTTCGCGAGAAACCGTAGTTGTTTTTCCGCGCCCTACCCGCCCTTCAGCGCCCGGTACTGCGCCAGTGCCGCCTCCACCTTCATCTCGATCGCGACCTTCCCGATCTCGGCGCTCGCCTTGGTCGGGTCGCCGTTGACGCCGGAGTCGGGGCTGCCGCCGCCAGGAGCAAGGCGGTCGGTGCGGACGCCGGCCGGGTGCACGTAGAGCATCTGCGACGTATCGGTCGTCCCGGCGTGCGACCCCACGGTCTGCGCGTCCCAGCCGTAGGTCTTGAGCAGCCAGTCGCGCAGCTGGAGCCGAGCCTTCTGGTAGTAGTCGACGAGCGCATACACCTTCACGCCGCTCCCCGCCCACTCGGTGTTGAGGGCGTTGGCCACCGCAGTGAGTCCCGCCTGGTTGCCGCCGCTGTCGCCGATGAGGAGGATGTCGGTGAAGCCGTGCACCTTGAGCGAACGCGCCGCCGCGTCGAGCAGGCGGTCGTACGCCGGTGACGGGAGCGAGATGACGCCGGGCTTGTCGCCGAAGTTGGGGCGCGACCAGTCGCCCTCTGGGACGTACTGGATGGTGGGGGCCACCAGCGCGTTCCCCAGCTTCTGCGCCAGCTGCCAGGCCGCGTAGGTCACGATGTAGTTGTGCTTGCCGAGCACCATGTGCGGCCCGTTCTGCTCGGTGCCGCCGGTGGGGATGATCACCACGCGCTTGCCGCCGGCGATGGCGTCGCGCACCTCGGTCCACGTCATCGCCTCGATGAAGGGCGGGCCCGGCGGTGGCATGCGCGAGGGTGCCTGCGCAATGGCCGGAGTGGCGGTCATGGCGGTGATGGCGCTGATGGCCAGCGCCGTCATCGCGAGCTGCCTGACGAGTCTCCCGGTCATCGCGTCCCTCCCGTGGCCAGCAGGGCGCGGATCTGCGCCACCGCGTTGTCCACCTTGATCTGCACGAGCGCCTTGCCGATCTCTGCCGTGGCCTTGGTGGGGTCGCCACTCACGCCGCTGTCGGGAAAGCCGCCGCCAGGCGCAAGCTTTTCGCGTCGCACCAGCGCGGGGTTCACGTACATCAACTCCGAGGTGTCCAGCATTCCCGCGTGCGACCCGATCTCCTGCCGGGTGAAGCCGAGGCCGGTGAGGTAGCGGTTCATGTCCTCCACCGACTTGGCGTAGTAGTCGCTGATGAAGAGGGCGCGCGGCCCCTGCTCCAGCCACGAGGCGTTGAGGCGCTCGGCGGCGGCCTTCATGCCCGGTTGGTTGCCGCCGGAATCGCCGATGAGGATGACCGTCGTGAAGCCACCGGCGCGCAGGCTCTCACCCGCGTGCACCAGCAGGTCGACGAAACGGTCCTCGGGAAGTGTGATGGAGCCGGCCTTGGCCATGTGGCCGCGCAGCGGCGGTTCCCAGCTCCCTTCGGGGACGTAGGTGATCACCGGGGCCACCAGCGCATTGCCCAGCTGGCGCGCCACCTGCCCCATGGCGTGCGTGATGACGTACTTGTGCTCGCCGGTGACCATGTGCGGCCCCTTCTGCTCGGTGCCGGCGGTTGCGATGATCACCGTCGTCTTGCCGGCGCGCTGCAGCTCGCGGAGCTCGGTCCAGGTGAGCTCCTCGAGAAAGACCGTATCCGGGGGGCGTGGTGGCTGTCCCCCGGCGCTCGCGTGCGGTGCGGCGATGGTGAAGGCGAGCACGAGCAGACAACGTCCAGTGTGCGCCCACCGGCGCACGGGGGTGCACGAGGGGTGAGGCGGCGCGAGACGATGGTTCTGTGGCATGGGCATCGAACTGGCGTGGGTGTGGCGCGCGAAGATGCAGCCTCGACCGCACGGCGGGAAGGCGGGAGGTACCCGTCCGCGCGCGGCTACATGCAAGCGGGGATGTCGGGGAGCAAGGCGCGCGTCCCGCCCGTCATTCTCCCGACCTTCGACAAGACATTCATGGCGTCGATGCCGTGCCTTCCCCTACGCCGGGCCGCTCGACGAATTCCTAACTTTCCGCTGCGAGGTAGGGGGCCGAACGATCGCCAAACAGGTGGCACGGGCTATCCCAACCTGCAGAGAGGACACGAGGGTACAGGTATGAAACGCAAACTGATGCTGTCGCTCGCGGCGCTCGCCTTCGTGGCGGCCTGCACCGATTCGCCGGTTGCGCCGACCGCGGTGCGTGAATTCGAGGTGAACGCGGCGACCGTGGCCCCCACCGCATTCCCCGACACGTCGGACTATCGCAACCTGGCCGGCCAGTTGTGGATCTGCAACACGGGACATGGGCCAGGGACCGACTTCCACTATGCCGTCGTGATCCGTGACCGGGCCACCGGTGGACTGGTGGCGCGCGGGATCGTGCATGGTGTGGACGTTGGACTATGCGTGATGGCCGTCAGCTATCCGACGGATACCCCAGCCCACTGGACCGCGGTCGTGAAGCAGGATGCGCCGACGACGCACTACATGGCGCATGGCTTCTTCAACTTCGGCTATGGCTTCCCGACGACACCTCCGCCGTCCGCGGTCAACCTGACGACTCGCACCATGTCGAGCGCGTTCTCGAATGACGCTGGCGTGGTGATGAGCTTCTACAATCTCTTCCGCACGCCGCCGTCGTGAGGTGACGGTCGCACGGTTCGCACGGGGGCGCCACACGGCGCCCCCGTTGTACGTTTGGGGGCGTCGCATCCACCACTTCCGCGCCACACCATGCCCCTCCTTCGCACGCTCGGCGCCGCCACCCTCGGCGCCGCAGTCGGTCTCGTCTCCGCGGGCGCGGTGGCCATGCGCGCCGTCGACTGGTACGCGATCTCGTCGTTCGAGGGAAAGTCGGGCTTCTTCGTGGTCGGCATGTCGCTTCTGGGGGCGGCTGGCGGAGCGGTGATCGGAACGGTCACGGCGCACCTGCGCGGAGGCGATGCCCCGCTTGCCACGACGCTCGGCATCGGCGCGCTGGCGGTGATGGGCATCGTGGGCGCGATCGGCGGGACCGCGCGCCTGCTGGCCGATGTCCCACCCACCTTCGAGGGCGAAGGGTTGCTGCTGGCGTTCGAGCTGCAGTGGCCGGTTGGCGCGCCGGCGCCAACCGCACTCCCGGGTGAAGGGAAGGCACGGCTGGGGGCGTTGAGCGGGCGCACGCTGCGCACGTGGGGCGAGGGGATCCTCTTCACCGACGACGCCGCCGAGGTGAGCGGACACTGGGTGGTGCC
>CAZVDJ010000463.1:0-4251 GCA_964626245.1 uncultured Gemmatimonadaceae bacterium | reverse complement strand
GCTCTACCAGCTCGGCGCGCGGCTGGTCCCGCGCCGGGAGGCGCTGCTGGCGTCGTTGCTCCTGGCGGTGAGCTACCATCACGTCTGGTTCTCGCAGAACGCGCGCGGCTACAGCGCCATCGCCTTCCTGGCGATCGTCACCACGTGGGCGCTGCTGCGCGCCGTGGAGACCGGCGCAGCGCGTGACTACGCCCTGTATGCGATGGCGGCGGCGCTGGGCGCCTACACGCACCTGACGATGATCTTCGTCGTCGTCGGGCATGCCCTTGCCGCCGCCGTCTACCTCGCGGCCCCCGGCCGCCCGGTCGATCGTCGCGCCCTGGTGCGCGGCGGCATCATCGCCTTTGCCGGGGCGGCGCTGCTCACCCTGGTGCTGTACGCGCCCATGCTGCGCGACGTCGTCGACTTCTTCCTCAACCGGCCGTCGCAGCTGCGGGGCGTCTCCACGCCGCGCTGGGCGCTGCTGGAGACGGTGCGCGTGCTCGTCCTGGGGTTGGGCGCGGGGCTGGCCATCGTCGGCGGCATCGTCGTGGCAGCGGGTGCCGTGGTTGGCGTGAGCGGACTCGCGTCGTACTGGCACCGGCATCGCCTCTTTGTGCTCATGCTGCTGGCGCCCTGCATCGTCACGGTGGCCGGCGCGGCGCTGGCGCGCGGGACGATGTACCCGCGCTTCTTCTTCTTCGCGATCGGCCCGGCGTTCCTGGTGGTCGTGCGCGGGGCCTTCGTCACCTGCCAGTGGCTGGCGGCGCGTCTCGGGCGTGCGCAGCTGGGGATGCCCCTGGCGAGTGGCGGCGTGGTGCTCGTCACCCTCCTCTCTGCCGCCTCGCTCGCCTTCAACTACCGCTATCCCAAGCAGGACTTCGAGGGGGCGATGCGCTTCGTCCTGTCGGAGCAACGGGCCGGCGACGCGGTGGTCTCGACCGGTCTTCCCGCCGATCCGTATCGCATGCTGTACGGCCAGGCGTGGCCCAACCTCTCCACTCGCGCCGAGCTCGACTCGGTGCGCCGCGGGCACGACCGCACCTGGGTGCTGTGGACCTTTCCGCGGTACCTGGAGCGCCATGCCCCCGAGATCGACCGACTGCTGCATCGCGACTGCCGCGCCCCGCGCGTCTTCCGCGGCACCGTAGGGGGCGGCGACGTGATGGTCTGCGTCCTGCCACGGGAAGGGGCGTCGGATGGCGCCCCCCCTTCGGCGCCTCCTCAGGCTCCCGCGCTCCCGCAATGAAGAAGCTCATCATCCAGATCCCCTGCTTCAACGAGGCCGCGACGCTCCCCCCCACGCTGCGCGACCTGCCGCGCACGCTGCCGGGGATCGACGTGATCGAGTACCTCATCATCGACGACGGCAGCCGCGATGACACGGCGCGCGTCGCGCGCGAGCACGGCGTGCATCACGTCGTGCAGTTCGAGCGCAACCGCGGGCTGGCCGCCGCCTTCCGCGCCGGGATCGAGGAGTCGCTGCGCCAGGGGGCCGACTACATCGTCAACACCGACGCCGACAACCAGTACCAGGCCACCGACATCGCGACGATCGTGCGCCCGCTGGTGGAGGGGCGCGCCGAGTTGGTGGTGGGTGACCGCGGGGTGAGCGAGCTGCCGAACTTCTCGTACCTCAAGCGGCGGCTGCAGGTGCTGGGCAGCTGGGTGATCGGCCGCGCCGCGAACCTGCGCACGCCCGACGCGACGAGCGGCTTTCGCGCCATGACGCGCGAGGCCGCCCTCAAGACGGTGGTGCTCAGCGACTACTCCTACACGCTCGAGTCGCTCATCCACGCCGGGTCGCGCAAGGCGGCGGTGGAGTCGGTGCGCATCGGGATCAACCCGCAGACGCGCCCGTCGCGCCTGATGAAGTCGATTCCGCACTACATCCGCAAATCGAGCGTCACGATCCTGCGCGTCTACACCATGTACCGCCCGCTGCGTGTCTTCATGACGCTCGGGCTGCTCATGGTGCTCGCCGGTTGCGTTCCCGGCATCCGCTTCCTCTGGTTCTACTTCAACGGCGACCGCGTGGGGCACGTGCAGTCGTTGATCCTGGCGGCCATCCTCATCATCGTCGGTTTCCAGGTCGTCTTCATCGGCCTGCTGGCCGACCTCATCGCCAACAACCGCAAGATGCTGGAGGAGACGCTGTACCGGGTGCGCAAGCTGGAACTGGGCGACCGGAAGCGCAACGAATGAGCGGGCGCGACCGCCACCCGGTGGCGTCACGCCGCTCGCTCCTCAAGCACCCGCTGGTGCGATGGGGAGGGAGCCTGGCGATGCTCGCCCTCCTCTTCACCGCGCTCCCGTTCGAGGACATCGCGGCCGCGATCAAGAGCGTCCCGCCGATGGTGTGGCCCGCGGCGCTGGCGATGTACATGGCGTTGCACCTGATTGGCGTTGCCAAGTGGCGGCTGCTGACGAACACGGCCGGGGCCGGGCTGACGTTCCGCACCGCGGTGCGCGCGTACTACATGGGGTTGTTCGGCAACACCTTCCTCCCATCCATCGTCGGCGGCGACGTGGTGCGGGCAGGCGTTGCCCTGCGTGCCGCGCGCTCGAAGAGCGGCCTGGTGCTCGGGTCGCTGGTGGATCGCCTCCTCGACATCATCGGATTGGCGGCGGTGGCCGGCATCGGCGCGCTGCTCTCGCCGCGCGCGCTCGACGGGCAGAGTCGCCGCATCTTCCTCACCCTTGGCGCGCTGCTCGCGCTGGCCGGCGTGGGAGGACTCGTCGCGCTGGCCCTCCTTCCCGTACGCCGCCTCCCCTGGAAGGTGCGCCGCAAGCTGGTACAGGTGCGCCGCGCCGTGCGGGCCACGATGCAGCGCCCGCAGGCGCTGCTCGGCGCCTTCCTGCTCGGCATGCTCCTCCAGTCGCTCCTCACGGTGCTCAACTGGTGGTTAGGCACGGTGATCGGGATCGAGATCCCGCTGTACGTCTGGCTCTTCGTCTGGCCGCTCGCCAAGATCGCCGGGCTCCTCCCGCTCACGCAGAATGGCATCGGCGTGCGAGAGGCGGCGCAGGCCGTCCTCTTTGCCCCGTTTGGCGTGTCGGCCGCCATGGCCGTCGCCACCGGGCTCGTCTTCGAGGTCGTGATCATCTCCGGCGGGTTGGTGGGCGGGGCGATCGCGTTCCTCCTCAGCGGGCGAGGCCAGGAGCGCGAGGCGTTGCGCGCGGCGTCGAGCGCGGGCGCCCCCGAACCCTCGGCCAAGGCGGTGTGATGGCGACCTCCGCCAGCGACGCCGGGCAGTCGGCACCGACCGCTGCGCCCATGCGGGCGAGCGACTCGCGTGAGGCCTGGTGGATGGTGGCCGGGGCCGCCGTCCTGCTGCTCGTGCTGCGCGTGGCGGCCGCACATTTCGGCTCCTTCGCCGAGGGCGACGAAATCTCGATCGCGTCCGGCGTGGCGGCGGTGCTGCGCGGCGAGGCGGGCGACACGTATCGCTACGGTGTGCAGGTGGGCTACTACCACCTGGTCTCGGCGATCACCTCGTTGCTGGGCGGTCGAGTCCTCACGATACCCGACGTGATGACGTGGCTGAGCGTGATCGGGGGGACGGCGATCCCGGTCGCCGGCGCCCTGGCCTTCCGCCACGATCTCACGCGGCAGGAGCGATGGCTCGCGGGGGCGCTGCTGGCGGCGAATCCCGTGGTGTGGCAGGCGGCGCGCTACGGCAATACCGCGACCATCTCCGTGGCCTTCACGGTCATCGCGCTTGCGATCCTCTCCAACCGTCCGCAGCGACTCGGCGAGGCAGTGGCGATGGGGGCGCTGGCCGTGGCGATCTTCCTGCGGGCCGACGCGGTCCTGGCGTCCGGGGCAGCGTTCGCGCTGCTCTGGCGCACGCACCGGAGCATGGTGCGCGCCGCGATCCCGCTGGTAGCCTGCGGCGCGGTGGTGGCCGGCACCTTCGCCTGGCTGCTGGCGAGCGACCCACGCATGGGCGACGTGGTGGGATCGGTCGCCTCGCACGACACCAACGAGATCTACACGCGCTTCCTGGAGTTCCTCCTGGTCGGGATGTCACCGGTACCGCTCCTGATGGCGGCGGCCGGCGCGCGCGACCTGCAGCGGGAGCGCCCGTTGCTGCTGGCCATCCTGGCGGCCTGGATCGTTCCCTTCGGCGCATTCTACTTCACCAACACCACGTCGCCGCGCTACCTCATGCAGCTCATGCCGCCGCTCTGCCTGGCAGCGGCGGTGGGCATCCTGGCACCATGCGCTGGTCGCGCTCGTCCAGCGGCGCTTCGCTCTCGATCTCCATG
>CAZVDJ010000462.1:0-4253 GCA_964626245.1 uncultured Gemmatimonadaceae bacterium | reverse complement strand
CGCTCATGCTCCGGGGATTCCCGAAGAAATTCGGCGAGTCTTCGTGTGTGCGCAGTCTGGTTCTTGTAGGCGATGTTGGCGCCGAAGATCACGTGCGCCGCGAGGCCGCTGAAGACGGTTTGCCCCTTCTCCAGGTCGCGCAGCATCGGATAGGAGAAGACATCCTCGCACGTGCCGGCCTGTCCGCACGAGGTGGAGCCAGGCTTGGGGCCCGGCGCCGACAGGTTCACCAGTTCCTGGGGCGCCGGCACCGGGAGCGGGCGCAGCAGCATCTGGTTGAAGAGCGAGAAGATCGCCGCGTTGGCGCCGATACCGAGCGCGAGGCTGAGGACCGCAACGGCGGTGACGAACGGCGACTTTCTCAGCGTGCGGAAGGCGTAGCGAAGTGTCAGCATGGGGGAGACGGGGGGCGTGGGGAGCCGGACACCGGGAGTACGACAGCGCGCCACGATCAATGGTTTCGGTGCGGGGCGCGCTGCCGCGTGGCGGTGACACGGCGTGCCGGGCGCGGACAGGCCGTTCCCCTCGGGGGTGAGGCCAGGCGGTACCCCGGCCCCCTTGTGATCCTCGAGCGCCGCACGCACCGTGAGGGCGGTCCTTCGTGCGTGGCCCGCGATGCCCGACATCACCTTCGACTTTCCGGTGCGCGCCCCGATGGGCGAGGTCTTCGCGCGCTTCTCCACGCCGGCCGGGCTGGACGCGTGGTGGACGCTGGCCGCGGATGGGGAGGCGTCGTTAGGTACGGCATGGCGCCTGGACTTCGGGCCGGGTTTCGACTGGCGGGCGCAGGTCACCGCGTGCGAGCCGCCGCAGGTGTTCGAACTCGAACTCACGTCGTCCATGGACGACTGGCGCGGGACGCGCGTGCGCGCGGAGCTGGAGGAGCGGGACGGCGTGACCATGGTGCACTTCCGGCACGCGGGGTGGCCGGAGCCGAGCGATCACTTCCGCGTGTCGTCGTTCTGCTGGGCGATGTACCTGCGCCACCTGCGCCGGCACGTGGAGTCGGGCGTCCTGGTGCCGTACGCCGAGCGACTCGACGCGTAGAAGGAATCCGGGCGCGGGACGCCCGTCGCCGGGTGGGGGCCGCTCTCCGGCGTGCATGGCGCCTCGGCGCGCGAGCTCCTATCGTATCGGCGCTCGGTTCGTCCCATCACTGCGAAGCCCGTCCATCCCTGCGAAGCCCGTTTCCGGAGGCGTCCCTTGGCCCGTCGAGTCCTGCCGCCGCGTTCAGCGCTCCTTCAACTCCTCCCCGCTGCGGCGATTCGGCGCGCGGTCTTCTCCGGACTCTGCGTGGCACCGCTGGTTGCCATGGCGACGAGTCGCGAGGTGGGGGCACAGGCCGGCATGGCGCCGCTCAACGACCGCCCCAACCCGTACCGTACCGTGGAGGGATGGGCCCGGATGCCCGCGGGGCGCACGTGGGGCTCGACGAGCGCGGTCGACATCGACCCCGACGGCGTGAGCATCTGGGTGGGGGAGCGGTGCGGGGCCAACACGTGCGTGGGCTCGACGCTCGACCCGATCCTCAAGTTCGACAAGGACGGCAAGCTGGTCAAAAGCTTTGGAGCCGGGCTGGTGATGTGGCCGCACGGGATCCACGTCGACCGGCAGGGCAACGTCTGGGTGACCGACGGGCAGGACAACCTGCCGCGCCGCCCGCGCGGTGCCCCTGCCGACGCGCCGCTCCCGCCCCCGCCGGCCAAGGTGGTGGGGCACCAGGTGCACAAGTTCTCGCCGGACGGCAAGCTCCTCCTGTCGCTCGGCAATCCGGGTGGTGGACGGGACGCCAACTACTTCTGGCAGCCGAACGACGTCCTGGTCGCACCGGACGGGAGCATCTTCGTGGCCGAGGGACACGGTGGCGACAACGCCCGGGTCCTCAAGTTTGCGCCTGACGGCAAGTTCATCAAGGCGTGGGGGAAGAAGGGGACCGGGAAGGGGGAGTTCGACCAGCCGCACGCGCTGGCCATGGACTCGCGCGGGCGCCTCTTCGTGGCCGACCGTTCCAACAACCGGATCCAGATCTTCGACCAGGAGGGGACCTTCCTGGACGAGTGGTACCAGTTCTCGCGCATCAGCGGGCTGTGGATCGACAAGGACGACACGCTCTACGCCGCCGACTCCGAGTCCGGATCGATCGAGCCGTCGCGCAAGTCGTGGCTGCGCGGCATCCGCATCGGGAGTGCGCGGGACGGAAGCGTGAAGTACTTCATCCCCGATCCCGACGTGGACTCACGCAACACCAGCGCAGCGGAAGGCGTGGCGGTGGACCGGAACGGCGTGATCTACGGGGCCGAGGTGGGGCCCCGGGCGCTCAAGCGGTATGTGAGGAAGTAGAGACGGGAGACGGGAGACGGGAGAGGCTGGTACACGAGCTCAGGGAGGCACGGAGCATGGAGCGACTGTCGACGGCAACGCGGCGGAATTTCCTGGCAGGGATCGCATCGACGGCGGGGATGATCGCGCTGTCGCCGGCGGCGGCGCGAGCGGCGGACGTGCTGCTGCGGCAGGGCGGGGGGCCGGCGTTCACGGGGCGGCCGTTTGCGGCTGACGACTACGACAGCTACGCCAAGCTGGCCTCCAACGAGAACCCCTATGGCCCCACCGATGCCGTGATGCAGGCGATGACGGGGGCCTTCAAGTACGCCAATCGCTACGCGTACCCCGACGGCGGCATCCTCGCCGCCATCGCGGCACACCACGGCGTGGAGCCCAACCAGGTGCTGCTGGGCGCGGGGTCGGGCGAGATCCTCTCGGTCGCGGCGCTGGCCTTTGCCTCCGCCGGCCGCAAGGTGATCGGGGTGGATCCCACCTACCACACGGTCTTCCAGTACGCCACGGGCGTGCACGCCGAGGCCATCCGGCTCCCCCTTCTCCCCGACGCGACGCAGGACATCCCGCTCATGATCCGCACCACGCGCCGCAACTGGCGCGACGTGGGGCTGGTCTACCTGTGCAACCCGAACAACCCCACGGGGCGCATCGTGACGGCCAGGGAGGTGCGCACGCTGCTGGACGAGATCCCCGAGGATGTTCCCGTCCTGATCGACGAGGCGTACCACCACTTCGTGGAGGATCCGGCATACGCCACCTCCATTCCGTACCTCAAGGAGGGACGGCCGGTGGTGGTGGCGCGCACCTTCTCCAAGATCAGCGGGCTGGCCGGGATGCGGCTGGGCTACGCGCTGGCCCCGCGGGCGCTCATCGACCGCATGCGACCGCACAGCATCGGGAGCATCAATGCGATCGTGAAATGGGGCGGCGTGGCGGCGCTCAAGGACACCGACGCCGAGGCGCGTGTGCGGCGGGTGAACAACGAGCTGCGCGCGAGGACCACGAAGGCGCTGCAGCAGATGGGCTACGACGTGATCCCGTCGGAAGGCAACTTCTTCATGGTCCACATCAAGCGCCCGGTGCAGCCGGTGATCGAGCAGTTCAAGCAGCTCGGCGTCCTGGTGGGGCGTCCCTTCCCGCCCATGACCAACCACCTGCGCGTCTCCATCGGCACGCCAGCGGAGATGGAGCGTTTCCTGGCGGCGGCGTTCCCGAAGGTGTTCGCGGCCTGAGCGCTGGGCGGCGCGCCGACAGAAGGGGAGGTGCGCGGAAGCGCGAGGAATAGCGACTAAAAGCGGGACGCGGAGGTTCGCGGAGGTCACACGGAGGTTCACGGAGGACGGCAGTTAACCAAAGTCCTACTCCGTGAACCTCCGTGTGACCTCCGTGTTCTCCGTGTCCAGCTCTTGATCACACCGGCCCGGGTTCTCGTGCGAAACGTGCGATTCTCTTGAGCACGGTAACCCGGGCTACAGGGCCACTATCGCTTGAGCGACAGCGCCGTGAGTGTGGTGCTCGAGCCGGCTCCTGACGCAAAGACGATGTACTGCTTCCCCTTGTGCAGGAAGGTCATGGGCATGGCGGTGGTCTTGGCCGGGATGCGCACTGCGCCCACCTGCCTCCCCGTGGCCTTGTCCACGGCGAAGAGCTGCGGCGGCTGGCCGGGGACGCCGCCGTTGCGGCCGGTGCCGTAGATGAGGAGCGTGCGCGTCGTGATGATCTGCGCCTGACCACGCGCGCCGACGGGTGGAAGCTGCACGCCGGCGAAGAGCGGGTCCTTGCTCACCGTCGGTACCATCCCCCCGTTCGACGTCCACCACTTCTTGTCGCCGGTATTCAGGTCGTACGCAGTGATGCCGCCGTACTCCTTGGGCTTGGCGATGGAGACGTCGCCCAGCAGCGAGCGGCCGGCGCGC
>CAZVDJ010000461.1:0-4266 GCA_964626245.1 uncultured Gemmatimonadaceae bacterium | reverse complement strand
AGTCGTTCGGCAGGCCGTCGGTGGCACAGTACATGTCCATCGGCGACACGACGACCCGGTTCTCGAGCGTCATGCCGCGCAGGCGGAACGGGGTGAACATCGGCGGCGCGGCGGCGGGCGGCGCCTTGCCTCCTCCCGCCCCGGCGCCTCCACCCGCGACAAGCGACGCGTTGCGCTGCGCCGCGCCTGCCTCCTCGGCGGGCGTCCCGCGCGCCGATTCCCGCTCCGCGCGCGAGGCGAACCAGCGCTCCACGCCCGACAGGTAGCCGGCGTCGCGCAGGCGCAGGTTCTCGTGGCTCACGCGCTGCGACCGGGTGAGGAGCGAGTAGGCGAACTGCTCCGGCTCCAGCGCGATGTAGCGCTTGACGTGCTCGAACCACTCCATCGAGTTGCGCGCCGCGTTCTGCAGGCGCAGCACCTCGGTGCTGCGTTGTGCCTGGTAGCGGTCGATCGCCTGCACCATCTCCCCGGGCAGCGTCCCCTGGGCCGTCAGGTGCAGCGATGGCAGCGCCCCCAGCTCGCGCGCCAGGACGATCGCGTCCTCCATGGCCAGCTTGGTGCCGCTCCCGATGGAGAAGTGGGCCGTGTGCGCCGAGTCGCCCACGAGGACGATGTTCTCGTGCCGCCAATGGTCACAACTCACGCGCAGGAAGGTCCCCCACGGGTCGCGCACGCGGTGAGGCGTGGCGTTGAACTCCAGCGCGTGCCCCTGCAGCCACGGCGCGAACAGGCGCTGGCACTCGGCCATGGTCTGCGCCGCGTCCATCCGGTCAAAGCCGCCGGCGCGCCACGACGCCTCGTCGCACTCCACGATGAACGCCGACTGCCGCTCGTTGAAGCGATAGGCGTGCACCTGGTACACGCCGGTGGGCGTCTCGACGAAGATGAAGGTGAAGGCGTCGAAGCGTCGCGACGTCCCCAGCCAGATGTAGCGGTTGGGGCGCGTGTCGATGCGCGCGCCGAACGCGTCGGCGAAGCTCCGCCGCACCAGCGAGTTCACGCCGTCGGCTGCAATGACCAGCTCCCCGCCCTCCGCGCGCAGCGCGGCGATGTCGGGAAGGTCGTGCCGGTAGCGCAGCGTCACCCCCAGGCTCGCGGCACGCTCCTGCAGCAGCTGCAGCAGCACCTTGCGCGCAATGCCGCTGAAGCCGTGCCCTCCCGACGTGATCGTGCGCCCGCGCACGTGGATGTCGATGTCGTCCCAGTGCGCGAAATGGTCGAGGATCGCCTGGTACGTCGGCTCGTCGGCCTGCCGGAAGTTCTCCAGCGTCTGGTCCGAGAAGACCACCCCCCAGCCAAAGGTGTCGTCGGCGGCGTTGCGCTCGTGGACCGTGATGTCGGCGCCGGGGTGCGCCTTCTTGAGGAGGAGTGCGGCGTAGAGTCCCGCCGGGCCGCCCCCCAGCACAGTGACCTTCATCGTTCGTCGTCGTGCGCGTCGGTGAGCAGCCCCCACGCCGCCAGCTCGGCGGCGAGGTCATCGTTGAGCTGCAACGGGCGGAGGTAGTACCACCACTCGCGCCCGGGGTCCAGCCCTTCTTCCTCCTCGACGTCCTCGCCCCACAGGCAGGGGGCCGGGGCGCAGGCGGCACGCATCCGGTCGTCCAGCGCAGCCACCCGGCTGCGTGCCGCGCGACCCTCGGGCTCGTCGGCGAGGGGGAGCGCCTCCGCCAGCAGGTCGCGCAGGTCCATGTCGTTCAGGAAATCGTCCAGCCCCAGCGGGTATTCGCCCTCCACGCTGGTGACGATCCCGTCCCAGGCATCCACCAGGGCGAGCAGCCCGCCGCGCGCCAGTGCATCCGGTGCACCGCGGTCCCGCAGCAGGCGGTGCACCGGCGAGTCGTCCGGGACCCCTGCGTCGTCGCTCATGGCGAAACCCTCCGGCGTCCCTGTCGGCGGAAGTATGCCTCGCCGTCGTTGGGGCGAAAGTACGTCCGGATCGTGCCGTCCGCGTCGCAGGCAAGGAAGGCGCCGGTGGAGCGGTCGAAGCGCGAGTAGCTGCCATCGGCGCGGCGGATCTCCAGGATCGCCCCGCCCACCGGCGCGTCGCGCAGCCTTTGCGCCTGGCGGAGGTAGTCCGTGGCGCTCGCGACGCCAAACTCGTGACCGTGCTTCTCGAAGTGCTCGGCCAGCCGTTGCCGCGAGCGGAAGCCCACGCCCTGTCCGAAACCGGCCGAGTGCTCCGGCGAGGCGAGCGCGCGGCCGGCCGTCGCCGTCTCATCGCGTCGGGCCTGCTCGGTGCGGGATGCCGGGGGCGCGTCGAGCCCCGCCGCGGCGCGCGGCGCCGCGGCCGAATCGCCGTCACCTCGCGTTGTGGGTGCCTGGCCGCATGCCGCGAGCAGCAACGTCGCCAGGACGAGGGCCCGCACCACCCGGGACATGGTCACCGCCCGTCGAGCCACGAGGCGCGCACCGCCCGAATGGCGTCGGTCACCGGCTCTCCCGCTGCCTCGAACGGAACGATCTCGATGCGCGGGTCGGCCGCCATCGTCAGGCGTGCCTCGATGGTGCGCCCGCGCGACTCGAAGACGATGGGGACGGTCTCACCCGCCGACCGCGCGGCGAGCGCCGCGGTGAGCTCCGCGGCGGACTGAAGCGGGCGTCCGTCGATCGAGACGATGCGGTCGTTCCGATCGACGCCCGCCACGTACAGCGGCGTGCCCACGGCGGTGGGGGCGAGCACCAGCGCCTTCCCTCCCTCGTATCGGAGTTGGGCGTCGCCCACCCAGGCCGAGCGGGGGCGCGCCGGGCGCAGGACAAAGCCGCCCGTGCGCAGCAACTCGGCGTACGGTGCCGCGTCGCGACCGGCGATGTAGCGGGCAAAGAAGTCGCGGGCAAAGGCCGCGTCGCCGCTCACGCGCGACAGCGCCGCCTCGGCGTCGGCCATGGTGTAGGGGCGCACCGGCGCGAGGTTGCGCTGCAACACGCCGTGCGTGCGCCACATCTCCTGCATGTAGAGGTCGAGCGTCTTGCCGCGTGCGCGCAGCGTGAGGTCGAGCGCGAGCGCGATCGCCTGCCCGAAGGGGTAATACGAGATGAAGGTGTTCCCCTTGTTCTGCGGATCGATGGAGACGGCGGCATCGGTGAACGGTGCCTGCTGGCTCATTTCCACCGCGGAGAAGAAGCGTCGCCCGGGCGCGTTGAGCACCAGGTTCACCGCCCCCGCCATCTGCGCGCCGAACCCCGCGTCATCGATGACGCCCGCGCGCCGCAGCAGGAGCGGGCCGTAGTAGCTGGTGAAGCCCTCCGCCAGCCACAACTCGCCCGACATGTTGGCTTCCTCGAACGAGAACGGCTCCAGCGTGCGCGGGCGGATGCGCTCGACGTTCCAGGCGTGGAAGAACTCGTGCGCCACGGTGCCCAGCAGCCCCGTCATGGACGTCCCCAGCGCCCCGGTGCTCGTGAGCGAGGTGGAATTGCGGTGCTCCATGCCGTCGCCCGCCGCCCACGGCAGGTAGGTCGAGAGAAAGGTGTACGTGCCGCCGTCAAAGTCGGGAAAGCCGCCAAAGACGCGCGCCGACGCGTCGACGATGCGCCTGGTGGCGTCGACATAGCGCGTCTCCTCCTCCGCCGTCCCCAGGTGATGGAGCGCGATGCGCATCTCGTAGCGCCTGCTCCCGTCCGTCACCGGCCAGCGATGCCACGATTGCTGCCCCAGGTGGGTGGGCGAATCCAGGAAGTACTGCAGGTGCGGTGCGGTGAACGTCGCCGAATCGCTGGTGGGAAAGAGCTGCGTCGCCACCGTCCAGGCCGGGTCGGGCCGGTGGAAGGTGATGCGGATCGGGCGCTCCTCCATGCCGCGCGCCCACGCAAAGGTGGCCGGCATGTTCAGGTGCGCCATGCTCCGGTCGATGCCCGCGTACGTCCCGTCGGCGCGATCGCCAAACAGGGTGTAGCGGAAGCGCACCGTGCCGTCGTGGCCGCGCACGTCCCACTGGTGCGGGTTGGGACGCGAGATCGCGAGGACGCGGCCGCGCGAGTCGGTGGCCGAGACGTTGTAGACGTTCTTGGCGAATTCGTGCAGCGCGTACCGTCCCGGCGACGACCGGCTCATGCGCACCTGCAGCGCCCGGGGCGGAACGGCACGGAAGGTCACCGTCACCTCGGCCTCGTGGTGCGCCGCGTTGGGAAAGGCGATCTCGTACTCCACGCCGCGCGCGGCCGCGTTAGGCGCGCGTGCTGCGGCCGGGCGGGCGCTGGCGGCACCCTGGGCGGCGGCCGGCGAGAGGGGGAGGGCCGCGGCGGGCGCGAGCGACGAGGCGAGTGCGG
>CAZVDJ010000460.1:0-4269 GCA_964626245.1 uncultured Gemmatimonadaceae bacterium | reverse complement strand
GCCTCCGTCCCTGGCCTCCGTCCCTGGCCTCCGTCCCTGGCCTCCGTCCCTGGCGGCCCCACCCTTGGGTCCGTCCCTGGCCTCCGTCCCCAGCCTCCGTCCCCAGCGCTCCTCCCCTCGCCCGCCTCGGTCAGTCAAACACCACACGCCCGCGCTTGAACCGATTGATCGCCAGCGCGTTGAGGGCCACCGCCACGAGCCCCAGGACCGCCGCGGCGCGCAACGTGATGGTCTCCAGCCCGATGCGCCCCACCGCCTGCAGGAGGCGGAACTGGAGGTCGGGGCTGGTGAACTGGGCCACGAGCACCGGCGACATCATGAGGAGCAGGATGATGACGCCGAAGGTCTGTTGCGCCTGGCGGACGGTGGTGGCGCGCAGCGAGACGAAGACGCCGATCCCCGAGATGAAGAGCGAGCCGGCAATGATGAGCGCGAAGAGCGCCGCCGCTCGTGAGGCCGGGATGAGGAGGAGCGACCCCTCGGCGTGCCGGATGTTCACCACGATCCACCCGATGAGCAGGTTGAGCGTCGCGAACGAGAAGCCGTACATCACCGCGGCCATGATCTTCCCCAGGATCACCGCCGTGTCGCTCAGGCGCGACGCCAGGAGCGTTTCCAGCGTGTGGCGCTCGCGCTCCCCGGCGATCGCGTCGGCGATGAGTGTCGACGTCATGCTCGAGGTGAGCAGTGGCCAGTAGAAGAACATCAGCGGCGACGAGAGCCAGCTCGTCCCCATCTGCAGCGGCGACACGACCCCCAGGAAGAGGATCACGAGGAGGATCGACCAACCACCGCGCTTGAAGCGCAGGAGCTGGTCGATGATCTCCAGCCACTCCTTGCGGGTCACCGTCCAGATGTCGTGAATCATCGGGGGCGGGGCGAGTCGTCGGTGACCAGCTCGAGGAAGACGTCCTCGAACGAGGCGCGGTCGCGCCGGACCTCCTCCACCGCCACGTCGTGCTGCACCAGCCAGGCGACGATGGTCGCCACGTCGCCGCCCGCCGCCAGCTGCACCGCGATCCCCCCGCCGGCGCGCGCGACGGCGGCCACGTCGCCGGTCAGGGCGAGCCTGGCCACCAGGTCGTCAGTCAGGCCGCGCCCGCCGATGTGCACCACCGCGGCGCCGCGCGAGGTGCGCAGCGCCGACGGCGTGCCGAAGTCCAGCAGCCGGCCCTTGCGGATCACCCCAACCAGCGCGCACAGCCGTTCGGCTTCGGCCAGGTTGTGCGTGGTGAGGAAGATCGTGACCCCTTCCTGCTGCGTCAGGCGCGCCAGGTCATCGCGCAGCGAGGCCGAGGCCACCGGGTCGAGCCCGGCGGTCGGCTCATCGAGGAAGACGAGCGGGGGGCGGTGCAGCACCGCGCGCGCCACGGCGACCTTCTGCTTCATCCCGCGACTCCACTCGCCCACGGGTTCGTCGCGCCGCTCCCACAGCCCGAACTGCTCCAGCAGTTCCCGGATGCGCGCGCGGCGTTCGTGTCCCGGGAGTCGCCAGGCGCGGGCGTAGAAGTCCAGGTTCTGCCAGGCCGTGAGCCGTTCGTAGAGCCCCGTGTGCTCCAGGAGCGCGCCGGCACGCGCCCGCACGGTGTCGCCCAGTCGCATCGGGTCGAGCCCAAACACCTCGCAGCGTCCCTCGGTGGGCGCCACCAGCCCCAGGAGGACGCGAATCACGGTGGTCTTTCCCGCGCCGTTCGGGCCCAGGAAACCGAAGACGATCCCCGGGGGGACGTCGAAGGTGAGGTGGTCCAGCGCGCGCACCTTGGGAAAGTCGCGCACCAGCCCCTGTACACGGATGGCCGGAGCGGTCATCCCGCAGGCAGGGGTCGGAGCGCGGCCCGGAGCGGGGCCGCATCCAGCCCCTCCAGCCGCAACGGGAGCGCCACCAGTTCGTAGCGCCCGGGGGGGACGGCGGAGAGGTCGAGGTTTTCCACGACGTACGCGCCGCCGGCGAAGACGCGGTGGTGCACGTCGAGTGCCTTGCTCTCGCGCTCGTCCACCGAGGGGCAGTCCACCGCCAGCAGCCGCAGGCCGCGCCCGAGCAGCGCGTCCACGCAGGATGTGGTGAGCACGGGCCACTCGTGCGGAAAGGCGCCGTCGGCAATGCTGCGCCCCGTGTGAAGCAGGAGACGCTCGACCGGCGTATCGTCGTCCAGCCCCAGCTGCGCGAGCGAGATGAGGCCGCGATGCTCGGTGAGGTCCACCACGGTACACGGCCCCAGGAACGGCGCCAGCGGGAGCGCGTCGCTGGCGGGCCAGCCGTCGTGCACGTGCAGTGGCGCGTCGGCATGCGTGCCAACATGCGGACTGCCGGCGAGCATCGAGAGGTTCACGCTCGACCCGTCGGCAATGCGGCACGTCCACCGGCAGTCGAACGGCGTGTCGCCCGGCCACTCGGGCGTCCCCGCGTGGAGCAGGATGCTGATGTCGAGCAGCACGTCGCCCGGAGTTGCGGCTGGCGACGGCACGGGATCGGCCGCCGCCGCGAGCGGGGGCGTCGCGGCGGGCGGGACGGAATCGTTGCGGTGGGTGGTGGGAGAGGGCATCATCGGGTGCGGCGGAACTTCGAGTGCAACGAGGAGATCAGGCGGGGGGTGGGGGACACGTCACGTGCGGGATTCCGCAGGATGCCGCGGGGCGGGCGCTCCGGCGTCCCCTGGTGGCCGGCGCACCGCCGGCCGCCGGGGGCGCACGCCTGGCGTCACGGCGGGGCCGGCCGACCTCCTCCCGCCCCGAAGAAGCGCGCGCGCACCTCCCACAGCCTGGGGAAGAATCGCTGCTGCAACGTGCGCATCAGGTACTTCGCGCCGAGTGTCCCGCCGGTCCCGCCGGTCATGGGGCCGATAATGCGCTCCACCAGCTGCACGTGTCCAAAGCGCCACTGCGCAAATCCCTGCTCGTACTCGATCAGGCTCTCGGCAAGGAGAAAGAGCGGCGTCCGCGACGGCTCGGCGTACACGGCGTCCAGCGATGTCCCCTGGCGCTCCAGGAGCCCCAGGAAGAGCTCCTGCAGCGTGGGGCGCGCCAGTGCCTCCTGCACCACCGCGGGGACCTCGCCGTGCTCGCGCAGCACGTGCATGAAGTGCTCGTCGCGCAGCCCGGACAGCGCCTCGATGGCGCGGAACTGCTCGCTCTGCCCGCCGCTCGCGCTCCCCAGGTAGCCGCGGAACTCGGCGAAGCGCTGGGGTGGAAGCGTGTCCAGCGCCGACAGCTGCGACGCGACGATGCGCATGAGGACGTTGATCCGCCGCATGGCGGTGAGCGCCGCCCACTCATCACCCGACTGCAGGTGGCCGGTGAGGATGGCCAGCTCGTGCCGCATCACCTTGAACCAGAGTTCGCTCGCCTGGTGCACCACGATGAAGAGGAGCTCGTCGGGGTGCTCGGGACGCGAGCGCGGCTGCTGCAGCTGCAACAGCTCGGGCACCATGAGGTACGAGCCGTAGGTGACGTCGGCAGGATCGTGGCGCATGCTCAGAAGGTCGAGACCTCGAGGGCGGTGATGTCGTCGACGCGCATCGTCTCGGTCGTGTGAAAGGGCTCGCCGTATCGCACGCGGATGAGCGAGCCGTAGTGCGCCGCCTGGTGGCGCACGATGTCGACGAGCGACTCTCCGTTGGGGTACACCTCACCGGCCTGCGTCACCCCGTCGAACTGCGACGAGTAGCACCGGATCGCGGCCAGCTTGTCCTCGAAGGTGTCGCTGACGTCGACGACGAAGGTGGGCTTGAGGTAGTCCTCACGATAGGTGATGCAGTGCACGACCTTGTGCGGGCGAAAGGGGGGGAGCGCGTCGTCCAGCTTGCGCAGGCCCGCCAGGAAGACCGCATCTCGAATGAGCTGCGACGCCTCGCGATGGTCGGGGTGGCGGCCGAACGGCGCAGGGGCGGGGGCGATCACGACGCGCGGCTGCAGCCGACGGAAGACGCGGGCCAGCAGGCGGCGCGTCTCCGGGCTGTTGGTGATCCCCGCGTCCGGAAGCCCCAGCGTCTCGCGGAGCTGCACGCCCATGATGGCGTTGGCCGCCGCCGCCTCGGCCGCGCGCTCCTGCGCCGACCCGCGCGACCCCATCTCGCCGGCCGTGAGATCCACGATCCCGACCCTGCGCCCGGCGCGCGCCGCCTTGATGAGCGTTCCGCCGCAGGTGAGTTCAGCGTCGTCCGGGTGGGCCACGACGGCCAGGAGGTCGAGAGGCGTCATGGCCGGAGAATCTACCCGCCACACCCGGAATCGTGAGCCACCCCTCTCGTCCTCTCGTCTTCTCGTCTTCTC
>CAZVDJ010000459.1:0-4271 GCA_964626245.1 uncultured Gemmatimonadaceae bacterium | reverse complement strand
GTTCACCGAGTCGTTGCAGCAGGCGGTGACCACGCCGGGCTTCGGCTTCCGGTTGCAGACGGCGCTCTTCCTCACCACGGGCGCGGTCTTCGTGATGTGGCTGGGTGAGCAGATCACCGAGCGCGGGCTGGGCAACGGCGCGTCGCTCCTGATCTTCTTCTCCATCGTCGAGCGTTTCTGGCCCGGCATCATCCAGACCTTCAAGTTCGTCGGCACGGGAGCGGTTGGCCCCTTCTCGCTGGCGATCCTCGGGCTGGTGATGGCGGGTGTGGTGGCGGCGGTCGTGGCGATCACGCTCGCGGCGCGGCGCGTGCTCATCCAGATCCCGCAGCGCACGATGGCGCGTGGCCGCATGCGCGAGGCGGCGCGGAACTTCATTCCGCTCCGCATCAACTCGTCAGGCGTCATGCCGATCATCTTCGCCCAGTCGGTGATCGTGGT
This sequence comes from uncultured Gemmatimonadaceae bacterium, assembly GCA_964626245.1. GTDB lineage: Bacteria > Gemmatimonadota > Gemmatimonadetes > Gemmatimonadales > Gemmatimonadaceae > SCN-70-22. The sequence goes on along the minus strand of CAZVDJ010000459.1, from coordinate 3,830 downwards.
GCCGGGCGCCATCGCGCAGTTCTCGGGGAATCCCGCCGCGCAGCGCATGGCCGAGATGTTCCAGCCCGGGACGTGGGCCTACATCGTCGTCTCGGCGGTCCTCATCGTCTTCTTCACCTACTTCTACACCTCGATCATCTTCAATCCCGTCGACCTGGCGGAGAACCTGAAGAAGCAGGGGGGCTTCATCCCGGGCGTGAAGCCGGGGGCGAAGACGGCCGAGTACATCGACCAGGTGGTCACCCGCATCACGTTGCCCGGGGCCATCTTCCTCACGCTGATCGCGCTGCTCCCGGTGATCATCGCGACGTGGATCAACGTGCCGTTCCAGTTTGGCGGGACGTCGCTCCTCATCGTGGTGGGCGTGGCCCTCGACACCATGTCGCAGATGCAGCAGCACCTGCTGCTGCGGAAGTACGACGGGTTCATGAAGAAGGGGCGCGTGCGGTTCCGCGGGCGCCAGGCGTCGGGCGGCTTCTGATCCGGCGCGGGGCGGCGGGCCGCGGGCGGGTGCTTGCGGCTGGCGGTCCTCGCACGAGGGAGGCGTGGGTGGCCATGGCGACGTGTCGCGCTGGCCGCCCCGCGACAACCGATGGACGGTCGGCATGACCCGGCGGTGCTCGCGCATTGGCCGGGTCGTGCGTTCCGCCACTCTCGAGCGCTTCACCAACCCCACGATCGACGACCGATGATCATCGTCCTGTTGGGTCCTCCCGGTGCCGGCAAGGGCACGCAGGGAGAACGCCTGGCCGAGCAGCTCGGCATTCCAAAGATCGCGACCGGCGACGTGTTGCGGGCCGCGGTGCGCGAAGGGACGCCGCTGGGCCTGGCGGCCAAGGCGGCCATGGACCGCGGGGACCTGGTGCCGGACGACGTGATCCTCGGGATCATGAAGGAAGCGCTGGGCGGCGAGTCGGCCAGGCGCGGCGCAATCCTCGATGGCGTGGTGCGCACGACGCCGCAGGCGGAAGGGCTGTCCCGCGCGCTCCAGGAGCTGGGGCGGCCGCTGGACGCCGTGCTCGTGGTCGAGGTGCCTGACGAGGCCATCGTCTCTCGACTCAGCGCGCGCACCGTCTGCGACGTCTGCCAGCGTCCCTACACCGGGCGCCTGCCGGGCGAGCCGTGCACCGCCGGCGGGCACGAGCAACCGGGGACGCTGGTGCGTCGCAAGGACGATGAGCCCGAGGCGATCCGCAATCGCCTGGCGGTCTACCAGCGACAGACGGCACCGGTCATCGATTGGTACCGCTCGCACAACGTGCCGCTCAAGTTTGTGGACGGGCTGGGGACGCTGGACGAGGTGCTGGCGCGAATCCGGACTGCACTGGGGCTGTAGGCCGTGGTGCACCTCAAGTCGACGCGCGAGATCGAGATCATGGCGCGGGGAGGATACCTCCTCGCGCAGACGCTCGAGCTGCTTCGCGGCCGGGTGCGTCCCGGCGTGAGCACCAAGGAGCTGGACACCGTCGCCGAGGAGTTCATCCGCAGCCACCCGGGGGCGAGCGCCGCCTTCAAGGGGCTGTACGGCTTTCCCGGGTCGATCTGCGCCTCGATCAATGAGGAGATCGTGCACGGCATCCCGTCGGCCAAGCGCGTCCTGCGCGAGGGCGACATCATCTCGCTGGACTTCGGCGTCAAGCTCGACGGCTACTTCACCGATGCTGCCATCACCGTCCCGGTGGGCGAGGTGAGCGCGCAGGATCACCGGCTGCTGGAGGTGACGCAGGAGGCGCTGGCCGCCGGCGTGGCAGCGGCGCGCGTGGGCAATCACATCGGCGACATCGGCCACGCGATCTCCACCGTGGTCAAGGGCGCGGGCTTCACCACCGCCGACGACCTGGTCGGGCACTACGTGGGCACCAAGCCACATGGCGACCCGCAGGTCCCAAACTCCGGCAAGCCGAAGCGGGGACCCCGGCTGCTGGCGGGGCTCACCATCGCCATCGAGCCGATGGTGAACGTCGGCGGCTCGGCCATCCGCACGCTGGCTGACCGCTGGACGGTGGTCACGGCGGACGGCTCACGCTCGGCGCACTTCGAGCACACCGTGGCGGTGCTCGACGAAGGACCTCGTGTGCTGACGTCGCTGGTCTGAGTCCAGTGACCTGACGTCGCCGCCCGGACGTCGCTCGTCCGGGGCCGCTGCGAAATCGTCGCCGTCAGGCGTCGTCAGGCGTCGTCAGGCGCCGTCAGGCGCCGATGGCCGCCTCCACCACGCGAGTCGTTCGCTCCGCGTCCGCGCGGGCGGCGGCCAGCAACCGGTTCGCGTCGTCGAGCAGCGCGGCGCCGAGGGAGCGGTCGCTGAGCGATGCGACGTTGATGCGCACGTTGTACACCGCGCCCCGACAGGCCGCCTCGGCGATGAGCGCCGCAACGCCGGCGTCGGAGGCGCAGTTGGTGTTGCCGCGCTCCGCGCCGCGCGCCGCCAGCTCGCAGACCATCGCGCACGCGCGGGCGGTGTCGAGCGGGACACGGGCGGCGCCGAGGAGCGCCTGGTCGATCACGCGCGTGCGTTCGGCGCGCTCGTCGTCGGTCTCCTTGGGGAGCCCGTAGGCCTTCATCACCTCGCCGTAGGCGCGGGCGTCGCGCTCGACGAGCGCGGCGAGCGCGTTGCCCACAGCGGCCGCCTCCAGTGCGAGCGCCTTCATCTCGCCCTCGACCGCCGCGTACTTCTTGCGCCCCACGGTGAGCCCGGCCACCATCTGCGCGAGTGCAGCCCCAAGGGCGCCGACGTGAGCGGCGACCGAGCCGCCGCCCGGGGCCGGGGTGGCCGACGCCACGGACGCGACGAAGGCACCGACGGTCTCGCCGCCGGACACGGCCGCGCGCACCTTGCGCTCGAGCACGAGGTCGGGCGAGAAGCCGCGCAGTTGCAGGTGACGGGCAGCGGTCTCGAAGAGCGCCTTCTCCGGGACCAGCCCCACGATCTCCGACCACGTGGGCGAAACGCCATGGGCCTGGGCTTCCATGCGGACCATGTCGAAGGCGCGGTAGAGGGGGGTGCGATCGACGTCCACGAGGTTCATGGAGACCTGTGCCTGCCCGTCGACCTCGAGACCCAGCCCCTTCACGTAGCGCAGCCCGCCTGACGAGTGGCGGAGGGCCTTGGCGACTTCCTTGGCGACGGGGAGGTTTTCCCGGGGGCCCAGGTAGACGTTGTAGGCGACGAGGAAGGGACGGGCGCCGACCGCGGTGGCGCCCGCGGTGGGATGAAGGCGCGGCTCGCCGAAGTCGGGGTGGCGCGCGGCGTTGACGAGGACTTCCTCGCGCAGCCCCTCGAACTCACCACGCCGCACGTCCGCCAGGTTCTCGCGCGCGGGGGTCGCGGCCGCGCGCTCGTACAGGTAGACGGGGATCCCGAGCTCGTCGGCGGCACGCGCGCCTAACGACCTGGCGAGGGCGACGCAGTCGTCCATCGTGGCCCCCTCGAGCGGGATGAACGGCACGACGTCCGTGGCGCCAATGCGCGGGTGCTCGCCCTGGTGCTGCGTGAGGTCGATGTGCGCGGCAGCGGCTCGCATCCCTGCCAGCGCCGCGTTGACCGCGTGGTCGAGCGCAGTGACGAAGGTGATGACGGTTCTGTTGTGCGAGACATCGCTGGATACATCGAGGACCGCGACGGAGTCGACCGCGGCGATGGCGTCGCGGATGGCGGCGATAACCTCGGGGCGGCGCCCCTCAGAGAAGTTGGGGACGCACTCGACGAGCTTCATGGGGGCGGAGGGCTAGAGAAGCAGAAGACGAGAAGACGAGAAGACGAGAGATGACGCGTGAGGGGCGGCGCCGGCGAAGGTAGCACCGGTGGGTGGGTGCGTGGTGGGGGAGCGAGT
>CAZVDJ010000458.1:0-4275 GCA_964626245.1 uncultured Gemmatimonadaceae bacterium | reverse complement strand
TGCCGGTGAGGTTGCGGGTGTCGGCGCCCAGCACGGGGAACATCGAGTGGAAGGTGTGCGACGGCACGCGGGCCATGCGCTACTTCGCCGTGCGCGATGGCAACGGGCCGTGGCGCCACATCATCCCCAGTGGCCCCGCGGCTCCCACCCTCGCCGACCCGTCGGTCTTTGCCTTCTCGCTCACCCAGCCCACCGGGGCGGTGGCCATGATCACGCTGGGCGAACGGACGAGCAGCTCGCCGCTCATCCACGGCTTCCGCTGGGAGGTGTACTACATGACGGCGCAGGAGATTGCCCAGCGCGCCGCGGAGGAGTGCGCCCGGTATCCCGAGGGGCGCACGCGGAGCGCCAGCGGGACGCTCACCGGCTACCAGTCGTTCGACGCCGTCGTGGCATCCGCCAGCCGCAAGGCGCTGGCCTTCGCCGCCGGCACCGGGCCGCTGTCGACCACGCTCACCGCGCAGAACCTGCCGGGCGGCCCGTTCGACCTCTTCCTCACGCGCTCGTCGTTCAGCGCCGGCGGCAACGTCCCCATCGTGACGCAGCAGCTCATCCTGCGACGCGCGCTGAACCCGGCGGCCGGCGGGGCGCTCCCCGCCCTCAACTTCACCACCGATGGCGTGCAGCCGGTGACCGGGGTGGTGACGTTCAACAACGTCAATGGCGAGACCTTCTCGTTCGTCTCCAACTTCCTCACCGCCGACGGGCTCAACGCGCTCTTTCACGCGTCGGCCGCCTACGGTGGCATCAGCCGCGCCTGGTATGGCGTTCCCGCGGCCCAGCTGCTCCCCACCGACCTGCACCAGCTGGTGGCGACGACGAGCACCGTCAACGCGCGGCGCGCCGTGATCGCCTACGGCGCGCAGGTGGCGCATCGCACGCTGGACTTCGGCCCAGCACTCGCCACGCCGACCGTCGTTGGCGGGAGCGGCGCCACGCCGCCGTGGGTCGTGCGGGCCACCGGGACGCTCGCGTCGGACTACACGGCGCGTGCCGCCCTGTACCTGCGCGAGACCATTCCCGATCCCCGCGCCCTGATGATCACCGCCACGCGCGGCGCGTTAGGCGCCGGCAACGGCTACGACATCGCCGTCCCCGACCTGTCGGCGGCGACCGGCTTCACCGCCTTCTGGAACCTGCGGCGTGGCGCCGCCGTGCGGTACACGGTGACGGGGGGCGAGGGCGACCCCGGCTCGACGAGCGAGACGTTCTGCATCCAGTCGGGGATCTGTGACGTGAAGGCGGTGGCCGGGGCGGTCTACAAGTCGGCGCAGGCGACGGGGACGGTGGTGGTGCCGTAGGTCGGGGCGCGCGGCGGGGGGTCCGTCCCTGGACGCCGAGCCCGGGGTTCCCTCCCCTCCGCGACGCAGCACGAGACGTCACGAGCAGGACGCGGAGGCACGCGGAGGTTCCACGGAGGTGCACGGAGAAGTTCCCAGCGTTGAACCCTCCGTGCACCTCCGTGAGTCCCCCGTGCACCTCCGTGTCGAGCCGTTGTTCGTGCAAAAGCCCCTGCTCCGCACCTCTCCGCGTGCACTCCGCGATCTCCGCGATCTCCGCGATCTCCGCGATCTCCGCGATCTCCGCGTCCCGCTCGTGACGCCGGGCGCGTTGCTCCGACCGCCGCGCCCTACTGCCGCCCCAACCGCTCCAGCAACTCGCCGAGCCGCCGGATCTCCTCGCCGTAGCGCGCCCAGTCCCCCTCGCGCTGCGCCTCGATGGCCGCCTGGTAGCGGCGCCGCGCCTCGGCCACGAGCTCCTGCAGCTCCGCCGGTAGCGGTGCCCCCGCGGCGGGCGTGGCAGCTGGCGGCGCGCCCGGAGGGACACCTGGTGCCGCCTGCGCCAGGCGCGTTACTGGCGGCCCATCGCCCTCACCCGCAAAGAGCGCCTGCAGCCCCTGCTCCAGCGTCTCGCGCATCACCACCTGGTTCTCGTAGGCCACCAGCACACGCTTGAGTTCAGGGATTCGCCCGCCCTCGGCCTGGAGGTACAGCGGCTGCACGTACAGCAGCGCCTCTTCGATGGGGATCACCAGCAGGTCGCCCCGTATGACCTGCGAGCCGCGCTGGTCCCACAGCGACACCTGGCGCGCGATCTCGGTGTCCTGGTTGATGCGGTTCTCGACCTGCCGTGGGCCAAAGACCAGCGACTGCCGGGGAAAGCGGTACACGCGCAGCTTCCCGTAGTTGGCGCCGTCGCTCCGCGCCACCATCCACGCCGCCAGGTTGTCCTTGCCCCGCGGCGTGAACGGCGCCATGTAGATGAACTCCGCCTCGCGCTCGTCCGGCAGCCGCATGATGATGTGCCGCATGTAGGGGACCGACTCGTCGGTGCGCGACACCACCGGAATCTGCCACTGGTCCTCGCGGTGGTAGAACTCGTCGGCCTGGTCCATGTGGTAGGCGGCGTACAGCGCCGCCTGCGTGCGGAACAGGTCGTCGGGGTAGCGGATGTGCGCGCGCAGGTCGGCCGGCAGCTGCTCCAGCGGGAGGAAGACCCCCGGGAAGGCCCCGTCCCACGCCTGCACGATCGGGTCGGCGGCATCGGCGATGTAGGCCGAGAGCGTCCCGTCGTAGGCATCCACCACCACCTTCACGCTGTTCCGCATGTAGGAGACGTTTCCCACGCCTCGCACGGAGTAGGGATAGCGCGTGCTGGTCGTGTAGGCGTCCTGGATCCACTTGAGCGTGCCGTCGTTGGCCACCACGAGGTAGGGATCGCGGTCGAGCGTGAGGAATGGCAGCGCCCGCTCCACCCGCTGCGCCACGTTGCGATGGTACAGGATGCGGCTCTCGCTCCCGATGTCGCCGGAGAGGAAGATGTTGGTGGAGCCGAAGTGGATGGCCAGGAGGAGGCGCCGGAAGATGTTCCCCACCGGCACGCCCCCCGAGCCGTTGTAGCTGGTGTACTCGTTGGCTTCGCCTGCCGGATAGTCGAACTCGCGCTGACGCGTCCCGGTGAAGACGTAGTTGCTCGTGAGCTCGCCGTAATAGACCTGGGGGCGCGTGACCTTGAGCGATCCCTCGGTTGCGGGAGGCAGGTCCTTCACCAGGAGGACGGGGAGCCCCTGCGTGGTGACCTGGTTCACCGGGCTCATGGTGAGCCCCATGCCGTGCGTGAAGGTCAGGTGCTCGTTGATGAAGGTGCGGGTGGGGAGCGAGGCGGGGTTCAGCTCGCGCGCCGACAGGAGCACCTGCCGGTAGCGGCCGTCGATCCAGTACCGGTCGTCGTCCACCGAGACGAAGTCGTAGTAAGTGCGGATCTCCTGCAGCTGCCCAAATGTGCGCAGCAGCGGGGCACGGTCCCACAAGCGCACGTTCTCGATGGTCGAGGCGTGCTCGCGCAGCTTGGCCATGGTCAGGGTGGGCTCGCCCTCCAGCTCGCGCTCCTCCACCTGGTCCAGCCCCCACGCGCGACGGCTCGCCTCCAGGTGGCGCGTGAGGTAGGGTGCCTCGCGCGTGAGCTCGGTGGGGGCCACCACGAACTTCTGCACCAGGGCTGGAATCAGGCCCCGCCCCACCAGGGCAATCACCAGGTAGCCCCCGACCGCGAGCGCGCCATACCACCCGAGGGCGCGCCGCACACCGCCAACAATCGCCAGCGCCGCCGCCCCCAGCGCCGCGATCGCCGAGACGCGCAGCGCCGGGAGCGTGGCATGCAGGTCGGTGTAGCTGGCCCCCACCAGTGGCCCCTGGGACGAGAAGAGCAGCGAGGCGCTGTCCACCATCCAGAGCTGCACGGCCGCGATCACGAAGGCGATGGCCAGCAAGACCGCCAGGTGCATTCCGGCCGACGCCTCGATGCGGAGACGGCCAGGGAGCACCGCGATGTCCCGTCGGAAGAAGTAGACCGGGAGCACTGCCAGGATGGAGAGCACGGTCACACTCGACAGCGCCCCCAGCACCGCCGAGACGAACGGGAGGGAGAAGACATACCATCCCACGTCGCGGCCAAAGACGGGGTCGCTGATGCCGAAGGGAACGGCGTTGAGGGCGGGAAGGACCACATCCCACATGCCGCTCACCCCAAGGCCGAAGATCACGCCGATGAAGAGGACGAACGGTGCGCGCGCGCCGCGGGCGGCGCCCGAGACGTTGACCGGCTCGTCGCTTCCCGCGCGCGTGAGCACGAGCGGCTCAGGCACAACGCCGCGCGTGGCCACGTGCAGGTTGAGCGCGATGGCGGCGCTTGCCAGGAGCAGCCCGGCCACGAAGAGCAGGATCTTCGTGACCAGCGTGCGGCGAAAGACGACGTCGTAGCCGATTTCGCCGTACC
>CAZVDJ010000457.1:0-4281 GCA_964626245.1 uncultured Gemmatimonadaceae bacterium | reverse complement strand
CAACGCGCGCGTGCTGGCGGTCAAGAAGGAGCTGGGCTTCCGCGTGGTGAAGGGGATCACCACCGACGACGGCGCCTTCCGGCAGATCTCGGTGCGGCGCACGGTGGACTACGCCAAGGCCGGCGTGCGCATCGGCTCCAATCCCTACATCGGGCGGCTGAACAACTCGCGCGTGCGTGCGGCCCTCAAGGCCACCCTCGACGGCTTCCTGTCGGGAATGGTGCTGGACGAGATGCTCACCGGCTACACGCTCGACGTCTCGGCGACCCGCGCGCAGGAGATCAACGGCCAGGCGATCGTCACCATGACGCTGCAGCCCACGTTCTCGATCGATTTCGTGAAAGTCATCATGAACCTCCAGTAACGGACCGGAGCATCTCACATGGCAACCACCGTGTACCATGGCGCCGACGGGACGATCTCCGTGGCCGTCGAAAGCTCGCCAGCGGGCGAGGCCGCCAAGAAGGTCGCCGACACCTTCTCCCTCACGCCGGTGGGACGCTGCACCGGCGTCACCATCCGCGTGACCAACGACGTGAAGGCGTTCCACGAGCTGGGGCAGCGCTTTGCGACCGACCTGCGCCCGGGGAACATCAACGTGTCGGGGAGCATCGAGCGGGCGTACGTGAACGGCGCGCTGTTGCGCCTGATGCTGGGCGATGCCGCCGACGCGCGCCCCGCCGGCGCCTTCGTGGGGCCGCAGTTCAACCTGAGCGTGGAGCTCAAGAACCCCGCCGATCCCGACAACCCGGCCTCGGTGACGGTGATGGGGGTCCAGATCAGCGGGTGGAGCTACACGCTTCCCGAGGATGACTTCGTGATGGAGAACGTCGACTTCCGCGCGTTGTGGGTGAAGACGAGCGAGAAGAAGGCGAGCTGACCATGGGCCACCGACTTTCGGCCGACGAACTGCTCGCCTCCAGCGGGGCGACGTTCACCGTGGAGATCCCGGCCGCGCTCTTCGGGCGCGCGCCGGGGAGTACGGCGACAGAGAGCGTTGCGGCTGGCGCGGTGGGCGATGTGGTCCTGCGCCCGCTGCAGGTACGCGATGTGGACCGCGCCGTGCGCGCGGCGCGCGAACAACGGGTGCTCACCAGCGTGCTGATGGTGCAGCAGGCGCTGGTGTCGCCGGCGCTGAGCGTGGAGCAGGTCGCCTCGCTCCCCGCCGGCGTGGCGCAGTTCCTCACCGAGCAGGTGAACGCCATCAGCGGGCTGTCGCTGGACGGTGATGACCTGGAACGCGCGGTGCGCGCCCCCATCGCGCGTGCCTGCTTCATCCTCTCACGCGAGTTCGGCTGGACGCCGAACGAGTGCGCCGAGCTCACCGTGGGGCAGGTGCTGCTGTACCTGGAGATGCTGGCGCGTGAGGAACGTCCCGTGGCAACTGCCTGACGAGGAGCGCAGCCGCGACATGAGCGATCCGACGCGAGAGCCGACGAAGGGCGCGCCCCCTGGTGACAGCCACGCCCCGCATCCTGCCCTGCGCGCCCTGTGGGCGCTGGGTGGGGGGCCGCTGGCGTTCGTGCGCGCGGACGAACGACTCGCCGAACGGCTCTCCCGGATGACACGTGATGAAGTGCCCGCGATTGTGCGTGACGATGGCCGTTCCATCGTCGCCCTTGCCGCGGGGGTGGACCTGGCGAACGTGTCGCGCGGATTCGGCAACGCCGACGAGGGAATGCACGAGCCGAACGACGCAAACGCCGAGGAACGGCGGTCGGCCTTGTCGAGCGTGCTGGCCAGGCTGCGCGAGCAGGAACGGGCAACACCCGGCGCGAACCCCTCCGTGTCCTCCGTGACCTCCGCACCCCTCCGCGTCCCAAAGCTTTTCAACGCCAAAGCCAGCGGCGCACCGCGCGCGCAACGTTCCGCGAGTCCTCCTTCACCTGGCGCGTCCGGCCATGCGATCGGCGCAGCACTGGCCGCGACGATCACCGAGCCGACCGCGCCGTCACGCTGGCCGAGCGTCGGCGCAGTGACCGCCGGTCGTACCGCCTCGACGACGTCGGTCCCGCGCATCAGCGGGGCGGCGCGCGCGATCGTCGAAGGCGCGACGTCGGCCAATCCCCTCGCGCAGCTGCTTGCCCCGTCGTCGACAGCGATACAGGCGATGCTCGCCGACTACGCCGCCAATACAGCACCGCCTGCCCCGCAGGACGCAGCGGCGCGCGCTGCCGCTCGATTGCTGCAGATCACCGAGCGCGTGGAGCGGAAGATCGCCGCGGCGCGAGCCGGTGCGGCCGGTGACGTCACTCGTCAGGCGCGCACGGCGCGTGGTGCGGGCCATCCTCCAACGCCGTCGTCAGGCGAACAGCACCGTCGGCAGCAGGAAGGCGACGCGACCCCCGCCGCGGGCGCCGCGCGCACGTCGCTCCGCGCCCAGGGAGGGGCCACCGCGCCGGCCGTCGCCCACTCGCCCGCCGCCTCCTTCAGCGCGCCAGAACAGGCCGTGGAACTGCGCGGCTTCCGCGGGCTCGCCATGCGCGCCGCGTCTGACGAGACACCGCCCGGCGAACGCGCCCCGATGCTGCAGCCGTTGCGTCACGCGCGGCGCGGCTGGGACGAGGTCGACGCGGCCGACGCCTGGTCGCTCGACAGCGCTGCCCGTCTGGAAGGACTCGACCTGGACGAGGTGGCGTCATGATCATCCGGCACCCCGTCGCCCGGCTCACCGCCGGCAGCCGCACGCTGACCTCGGCGGAGGGAGGGGTGGCGCTCGTCGATGCCCGCCTCTCGTCAGGCGGCGAGCACGACGCGGTGCGGGTGGTGCTCTGGTCCACCTCCAAGCTGGCCGGCATTGCCCCTGGCGATCCGCTCTCGCTGGCGATGGGCGAGGCCGGCGACGAGGTGGACGTGTGGGCGGGCGAGGTGACGCGGGCCGAGGCGCGCGAGGGACACGTGATCATCGACGGGCTGGCGCTCACCGCCGCCCTGTCGCGCGAGCGGCGGTCGCAGAGCTGGGAGGACCAGGCGGTGGAGGACATCGTGCGCGACCTGGCCGGCGCCGTCGCCATCGACGAGGTCGATGCGTCACTCCGCCTGCCGTGGTATGCGGTGGACGTGCAGCGCTCGGTCTGGTCGCACCTGCGGGAACTGGCCGGCGTCATTGGCGCCGAGCTCGGGGCGAGCGCCAGCGGTGCGGTGCGCTTTGTACCGGTGGCGGCGCGTGGCAGCAGCCACACGCTGCGTCGCGGCGCCGAGTTGGTGCGCTGGCAGCTGGCGGGCCATGCGCTGCCTGACGCCCGCGGGGCGCGCGCCTACGCCGCCGCGAGCGAATCGGGGGCAGCGCAATGGCACTGGCTGCGCGGCGATAGCGGCGGGGCTGGCGGTTCGGTGGCAACGCTTGGCGGCGCGCTGCGCACGCGCGACGCCGCCGAAGCGGTGGCCACGGCGCGCAGCCAGCGCCGGACGCGCCGCGAGCAGCAAGGGGTTCTGGTGACGTGCGGCTCACCCGAGGTTCGTCCGGGCGACGTCGTCACGATCAGCGGCGTGAGCGGGGCACCGGCCGATACGTGGCGTGTGCGGGCGGCGCGTCACCGGCTGGATGGAACGCGCGGGCTGTCGACCACGCTGCAGGTGGAGGGAGCGGGGCGATGACATCACCGCTGGCGACCGTGCGCGCCCTGGTGCGCGAGGAACAGGACCGCCGCCGCTTTCCCGAGATGGGCGTGGTGACGCAGGTGCACGCCAAGTCCTCGGACAGCGGAAAGGAGAACCACCAGGTGTCGGTGAAGCTGCCGGCGAGCGACGTGGAGTTGCGGCGCGTCCCGGTGGTGGTGGGGCGCATGGGACTCTCGGCGCTGCCGCGCGTTGGTGACCTGGTCCTCGTCGTCTTCATCGCGGGCGACATCAATGCCCCGATCGTGGTGGGATCGCTGTACGACTACCAGCAGCATCCGCCCAAGGGCGCGGGCGACGAGGTGGTCTATCACGTTCCCGACGACGCGGCCAGCGGGACGCGCCGCCTGCACATCGAGCTTCCCAGCGGGGCCACCGTCACGCTCGACGATGACCTGCTGGCGATCACCTACGGTTCCACGGAGCTCAAGGTGAATCGTGACGGCAACGTGGAGGTGAAGTCGGCGCAGGCGGTGACCATCACGTCGCAGGGCGACCTCACGCTCGAGGCGCAGGGGAACATGACGATCAAGGCGGCGGGAACGCTCGAGATGAGCGGGATGTCGCTCACCGCGAAGGGGCAGGCGTCGGCCACGCTCAAGGGGGCGTCGATCTCGCTCGCCGGCATGACCCAGTTCTCCCCATCCTGACCATGCCAGGCCC
>CAZVDJ010000456.1:0-4284 GCA_964626245.1 uncultured Gemmatimonadaceae bacterium | reverse complement strand
AGAGGCTTGCACCGGCCCTTGGGCATCCCCGACAGGTAGGCGATGCCGCCCACGGCGTGTGCCACGCGCGCAAAGCCCGGGCGGTCGCGGTACGGCCCGGTTTGTCCGTAGCCGGTCACGCGCAGCATCACCAGGCGCGGGTTCACCGCCTTCAGCTCCTCCCACCCCACGCCCCACTTCTCCAGCGTCCCGGTGCGGAAGTTCTCGCACAGGACATCGGTATTGCGCACCAGCTCCTTGAACAGCTCCACCCCGCCTGGCTTGCGGATGTCGAGGGTGACGGAGCGCTTGTTGCGCGCCTCGCTGAGCCAGGTGAGGGTGTCGCCGCGCGACGACGGCGTGCCGAAGCGGCGCAGCACGTCGCCGCCCAGCGGATGCTCCACCTTGATCACGTCGGCACCGAACTCGCCAAGCAAGGTGGCGCAGAACGGGGCCGCGATCACGGTGGCGCAGTCCAGCACGCGAATGCCGGCGAGCGGCAGGTCGTTGGACGCGCTGGGCGTCATGGGTGGCGGTGGCGCGGCGTTCGTCGTCATGCGCTATACCACGCGTTGCGAGCGGAGCTGCGAGATGTCGCTCGCCGACACGTGCAACAGCTCCTGCAGGACGTGGTCGGTCGCGTCGCCCAGCATGGGGCCCAGGTTGGTGATGCGCCCGGGCGTGGCGGAGAGGCGCGGGATGACGCCGGGGATGACGATCTCACCGATGTCCGTCTCGTGGAACCGGGCGAGGTTTTCGCGCGCGGCGAACTGCGGATCCTGAAAGATGTCGGCGATGCTGTTCACCGCGCCGGCCGGGACCTCGTGCTCCAGGCAGTGCGCCATCACCTCGTCGCGCGTGTGCGCCCCCACCCACTCGATGACGATCTGGTTCACCAGGTCACGCGCCGCCAGCCGCTTGCGCTGCTCGCCGTAGAGCGAACTGGACGACAGCTCAGGCTGCCCCATCGCCTCCGACAGCCGCTCGAACATCTTGTCGGTGGTGCAGGCGATGGCGATCCACTTGCCGTCCCTGGCGCGAAAGTGCCCGTGCGGCACCGCCACGAAGCTCCCCGCCCCCTCGCGCTCCCGGATCTTGCCGGAGATGCCATACGCGGTCGCCATCTCCTCCAGCACGCGAAAGACCGCTTCGTAGATCCCCACGTCGACGAGCTGCCCGCGCCCCGTCGACTCCGCGCGTCGCATGGCGACGAGCACTCCCACCGCGCCAAAGAGCGACGCGATGTAGTCGCCCAGCGGCACGGTGCCGGGAAGGACCGGCGTCTCGCCGGGAAAGCCGGCCAGGTACGACAATCCGCCGAATGCCTCGGCGATGTGCGCAAAGCCCGAGCGCCGCCGGTACGGCCCGGTCTGGCCATAGCCCGACACGCGCAACATCACCAGGCGCGGGTTCACCTCGTGCACCTGGGGCCACCCCAACTCCCATTCTTCCATCGTGCCAGGGCGGAAGTTCTCGATGAGGACGTCCGACCTCTGCAGCAGCCGCTTGAAGAGCGCCACCCCCTCGGCCTGTCGCAGGTCGATGGTGACCGACTTGCGATTGCGCGCCTCGCTGAGCCACTTGAGGGTGGCGTCCTCGCGCGGGCTTGGGGTACCATACCGGCGCATGGGGTCGCCGCCGATGGGGTGCTCGACCTTGATGACCTCGGCGCCGAACTCGCCCAGGATGGAAGCGGCGTAGGGCCCGGCGAGGAAGTTCCCCACGTCCACCACGCGCACCCCGTGCAACGGCAACCGCGTGTCGTCGGCGTTAGGCATCGACCGGAAGGACTCTCACGTTGAAGGGGCGAGGCCAGGAGATGGCGAGCATGCAGGAGGGTGCCGGCGAGTTCGCGCGCTGGGTGGGACGGTCGGAAACGGTGCGTGACGGAATGGCCGCGGAGCAAGCGATGTCCGCGGCCGCGATGTTCGACCTGCCGGATGATGCGCTGCAGGCAGGGGGTCCACTGCCCCCCCTGTGGCAGTGGTTCTACTTCCTCCCCAGGGCCCGGCAGGCGCAGCTGTCACCCGACGGTCACCCTCCACGCGGCGGCTTCCTGCCGCCCATTCCCTATCCCCGCCGCATGTTCGCCGGCGGGCGCATCAGATGGCACCGCCCGCTCGTGCTGGGCACCCCCGCCGAACGGGTGGGGACGGTGCGCGACGTGAGCCTAAAGCAGGGACGCAGCGGGGCGCTGGCCTTCGTCCGGGTGGGCTACCAATACGTGCAGGGAGGGGAGGTCGCCATCGAGGAGGAACAGGACATCGTCTATCGCGAGCCCGGGCCCCCCGTCCCCGCGCCCCAGGTGGTGCCATTCCCCGCACCAGCGCCGGGCGAGGCGACGCGTGAGCTCACGCCGGACACCCGGCTTCTCTTCCGCTTCTCGGCGCTCACCTTCAACGCGCACCGCATCCACTACGACCGCGAGTACGCGCGACAGGAGGAGGGGTACCCGGGGCTGGTGGTGCACGGCCCGCTCATCGCCATGCAGCTGATGGCGCTGGCGCAGGAGGTGGCCGGCGCGTCGATCGCGTCGTTCGAGTTCCGGAGTGAGCGGCCGGTCTTCGACCTGGCGCCGTACCGGTTGCAGGCGACGCGTGAGGGGGATGCCGTGGTGCTGGCGGCGGTGGGGCGGGATGGGGAGGTGGCGCAGCGGGGGCGGGCGGCGGTCACCGCTTCGGATGCCCCCTGAAGAACTCCCACATCACCTGCGTGGCATTCACCACGTCGCTCGGCGTATCCCCTCGTTGGGACCCCGCGCGCCCGCCAGGCCACGCGTGCCCGTTCTCCTTCACCGCGTACAGCTCCACGGCCACCGACGCCGGGCAGTCGTGCCGAGTGAGCACATACCCGCCCCGATCCTCGCGGCGCGGCGTGGCGTTGCAGCCGCCGGCCTTGGCCCAGAAGGCGGCCTGCGCCTCGGCAGGCTTCGTTGGGGTCCCATCCCACGCACGTGCACCAACTCCGCCCGGCGGCCCTCCCTCGAACGGGACCGACTCGTCGCGCATCCCGTTGAAGATGATCGCCGACACGGGCGATCTCGGCGCCGACTCGTCGCCGAAGATGGCCCCCACCACCGGGGCGATCGCCGCAATGCGGTGCGACAGCTCGATCCCCAGGCGGTGCGACATCATTCCGCCGTTCGACATCCCGGTGACGTAGATGCGCGCCGAGTCCACGCGATGGTCGGCCTGCACGGCGTCGATGAGGGCGCTGATGAAGCCCACGTCGTCCACCTTGTCCTGCATCGCCGAGCCGCAGCAGTGCCCCGCGTTCCAGGTCAACAGCGGCGTGCGCCCGCGCGACGTGCCATCGGGGTAGGCGACGATGAACCCCTCGCGCTCGGCGAGCCGGGTGAAGCCGGTCATCTGCTCGGCGTTGCGCGCGTTGCCGCCCCCGCCGTGCAGCGCGATGACGAGCGGAACCGGTGTTCCCTCGCGAATGCTGCGCTGCGCGCGCTCGGGGACGCGCAGCAGGTAGGTGCGCTCGCGCCCGGCATGCGTGAGGCGTTGGACGTCGCCTCCACGGTCGGAGGCGCGGTCGGCGGCACGGTCGCGCCGACGGCGGAGGTGCGCGTCGGCATCCGCGGCGGGGACGCCCGCCGTCAGGAGCACAAGGACGAGGAGGAGGGGACGCATGATACCCGTGTGACGATTGCTCCGAGGGACGCGTTAAGGGCGCTCCAACGCCCACCCAGCCCGCGTCCCCACTTTCGTCACCAACGCTCGCCCGATCGTCCCCGCGAGCTCGGGGTCACCACCGGCAGCATCCGACGCTTCCGGCTCAGCGATCGCGTGCGGGGGGCGACGGGGGCGGCTCCGGGGCGGGCGCCGTCGCCGGACGTGCGGCGGGGCGCTTGAGGTAGCACGTCCGGTGATACGTCCGGGTTCGCTCGATCATGTTGCACCCGACGAGCTCCCACCCCTGGCGCCCCAGGATGTTGAGCGCCGCCGCATCCCAGGCCTCCTCCGACGCGTGCTTGTGCGGGATCTCCCCCGGCGCCGCGCCCAGCGCCTCGAGGAACTCGCCGGGGCGTCCCTTCCCGGTCACCTCCCCGGTCGGGGCCACCCAGCGCATCCCCGATCCGATCCAGGTGCTGTAGACGCTGTACTCCCACGGCGCCGTGGCCGTGGCGTGCGCCGGTGCGGGCGTGGCGCGCGATTGCGCGGCGGCCGTGGAGGAGGCGGCCAGCAGGGCCGCCACAATCACTCGAAGGTTCATGGGTCGTGTGCGGTGAGTCATACGTGGCTCCGGAAGGTCGTGATTGGTCGCGCTGGTGACAGCGAACTCGCGATACTCAGAAGG
>CAZVDJ010000455.1:0-4285 GCA_964626245.1 uncultured Gemmatimonadaceae bacterium | reverse complement strand
GACACGTCCGACTTGGTCGCGTCGAGCTTGGCCTTGGCGGCCGCCTGCTTGTCGGCCTCGATCTGGTACAGCTTGTTCTTCAGCTGCTTCATCGCGGTCGCCTTGTTCTTGAACTGCGACCGCTCCTGCTGCGACGACACCACCACGCCGCTCGGAATGTGCGTCAGGCGCACGGCGGAACTCGTCTTGTTGACGAGCTGTCCCCCCGCGCCGCTCGCCCGGAAGACATCCATCCTGATGTCCTCCTCGCGTATCTCGATGTTGATCTCCTCGTTGACCACCGGATACACGAAGACCGACGCAAAGCTCGTGTGCCGGCGCGCGTTGGAGTCGAAGGGTGAGATGCGCACCAGGCGATGCACGCCCGTCTCGGGACGCAGGAACCCGTAGGCGTACTGGCCCTTGATCTCGAGGACGGCGCCCTTGATCCCCGCCTCCTCACCGTCCGACATGTCGAGGATCTCCACCTCGAAGCCGTGACGCTCGGCCCAGCGCGTGTACATGCGCATGAGCATCTGTGCCCAGTCCATCGCCTCCGTCCCGCCGGCTCCCGCGGAGATTTCGAGCTGCGCGTCGCGATGGTCGTCCGGCCCCTGCAGGAGGGAGCGCAGTTCGTATTCGCGCAGCGTCCCCTCGATCGACGAGGTCTCCTCGTCCAGCTCGCGCGCCATCTCCTCGTCCGGCTCGGCCCCCAGCATCTCGTCGAGCTCGCGCGCGCTGCGCACGCGCCCTTCCAGCCGGTCGAACGGCTCCACCCACCCCTTGAGCGCCTTCACGCGCTGCACCACGTCGCGCGCGCGCTCCTGGTCCTCCCAGAAGCCGGCGCCCGTCATCTGGGCCTCGAGTTCGACCAGCGTCTCGCGCTTTAGCGCGAGGTCAAAGATACCTCCGCAGTTCCGTTAGCCGCTCGTCGTATCCCGCCAGCGTCCGTGCCCGCTCCATGTCGGCCATGCCGTCGATCTCCCTGCCAGCCTCGAAGCGCCTGCGCGACGCGAGCTGGTCTCGATGTGACGCGAGCCGTTCCCACCCTCGGGGAACGGCCCGCCCTGGTGCCGGATGCGTGAGCGCAAGATAGCGCTGGCGGACGAGCCGTTGTACCCCGCGCAGGCGGTGCGTCGTTGCGCGCGCGCCGCCTCCGCGTGCGTCCCTTCACGACAAGCGCCACGCCGCACGCGGCACAGGGCACGCGGAAGGCAGCGGAGAGCAGGCGATCCTAGAAGAGGCGCTTGCCGCCAGCCAGGATGTCGTTGAGCGCTTCCTGGAAGTGCGTCGTGCTCTCGGCGAACTCACGCCCGACCTGCTCCACATACTCCTCGTAGCTCTTCTTGATCTCCTCGCGGAAGAGCTGCTTCAGCGTCCCCGCGCGCGCACCTTCTTCGCGCCGCTGCGGATGGTACGCCACCATGTCGGAGACCAGCGCGCGTGCCAGGCGACGCGCCTTCTGGTTCGGATCGTTGGACAGGAACGGGTTGATCGGGCGCCGCGGTGCGGGCGAACCGCCCGCGCCGGCCGGAGGCGCGGCGTGGGTCGGCGGCACCGGCGGTGCCGACGGCGCGGCCCTTGGCGCTGACGGCGATGCCAGCGGTGCGCGAGCCGCAGCCGGAGTCGACAACGCCGGCGCGGCGGCCGTGGCGGGAGTCGCACTCGGCGCTGTCGCGATGGCCGACGGCAGCGAAGGCGCCGGGGACTTCGACGGCGGGTACCCCGTCATCGATGACCCGCTCGGCGCCGTCCCTTCCGCCGGCGTCGCACCCGTTCCCGAAGCCGAGGGGATGAACGCGGGAGTGGGTGGACGAAGCGCCGACGACTCCGCGGGGCGTCCGGGCGCCGCGCTCGTGGATGCGGGGGTCAGCGGCGTTGGACGCCGCCCACTCCCGAACGGCGGCACGCGCCCCAGCCCCCCTTCACGGGCGGGCGACCCCGGCTCCACGCGTGGCGGCAGCGCGGCGACCGGCGGGACTTCGGGCGGAGCGAGGGGCGCTGCGAGGGGCGGGGCGACAGGCGCCACCGTGGGCGACGGCGGGAACGACGCCGCCGCACTTGCCGCCGGCGTTGCGGTGCGCGGGGCCGTCGGCGACGCAGGAGGCGACGTGGGCAGCTGCGCAGGAGACGACGCCTCCACGGAGACCGCCAACGAGGGCGTGGCGAAACGCGCCGAGGAGGGACGGCTCGGAGGCGGGGCGGAGTGGCCGCTCGCCTGGGATCTGGGTCCCGTCGACGCCATCTCGATCGGGAAATCGTCGGCCCATCGCACGCTCGCGCCAACCGGAATCAGGCCGCCGCAAATCGTGCAGCGTGCGCGCAGGCTCGCCCCCGTGACCTTCGAGGGATCGACACGATACACCGACTGGCATTCCGGACACGTAACGTTCATGACTCGTCAATCACGCTGATGACGCGCGGCGGGCGCGGCGGTGTGGGCTCGCCACCCGTCGACGGATGATCCGTTCGACGATCGACAGTATACACGGACCCCGCAAGGGTCTTGGCGTATCCCTTCATCTCGGTCGCCAACTCGCTCACCTGGGCGGCAGAGGCGAAACGTCGACGCTCATTCGTCACGACGCCGATGGACAGCGTCATCAGGGGGACGCGATGCAGCTGCCCGCGCCGGTCCTTGCCGAAGAAATACCCCGCCCGCCGGTCCTGCACCGAGTACTGGTACGGCACCAGGAGGTCGAAGACGGTCACGATCTCCGTGCAGATCTCGTTCAGCTCGAGGTGCGGGATGATGAAGATGAAGTCGTCGCCGCCAATGTGTCCGACAAAGCCGCGCTCGCCGCAGCTCCCCTTCACCACGTCGTGCAGCAGCTTCGCCAGTAGGCGAATCACCCGATCGCCCTCGAAGTAGCTGTAGCGATCGTTGAACTCCTTGAAGTGATCCAGGTCGGCGTAGCAGACGGCAAACCCCTCGCCGGTCGCCATGCGCCGCCCGATCTCCGCCTCGATCTCGATGGTCCCCGGCAGCCGGGTCGACGGATGCACGTACACGTCGCGGTCCGAGCGGCGGAGCAGCAGGTGCAAACGATGTGTCACCTCGCGCTCGGACATGCCGGCGCGCAGCACTTCGTCCGCCCCGTGGGCCATGGCCGACTCGAAGGCCTCCGGCGCCTCGGTGACGAGCGCAACCGCCGGGACGATTCCGGTGAACGAGTCGCGCTTCAGGCGCTGGCACGCCTCCCACGCCCCGTTCGACGTCCCGGGCGCGCGGGCATCGAAGATCACCAGCCTGGGGCGGCTGCGCAGCGCGATCGAGATCATCTCGTCGCCCGAGCGCACTCGGTGGAGCGTCAGCCCCTCCCCCTCTGCCCACGCCGCGACCGCCGGCGGAAGCGGCTCGCCGCCTTCGGCGTACACCATGGCGGTGGGGGGTGACACTCGAGGTCGGGGGTGCGCGTGACGAGGTGGTTTGTGACGAACGACGTGCAATCAACCCGATAAGATGTTGAACAAGAACATCTTACGCCACTCAGGCGAGCTCGCTCCTCACACCGCGCCGCCGTCGGTTCCTAGCCGGGGCACGACGAGCGGGTACTACTACGACGATTCGCCCGGCACGCCGTGACACGTGCCGCCTTCGGCGGGTGCAATCGACCGATAACCCTCGGCAAACCCAACTCGAGCGTGGAGCGCGTTCGACTGCCGTGCACACTGAGCCTGCGCCCCTTTCGCGCATGCGCTCGGACGGTCGCCGTGGCGCCCGAGAAGCGGTCGCGGACGGCCGCCAGCGACACCGTTCGACGTTCACCCCAACCTGGGTCGCTCGAATCCTCTGGATCGGCCCAACGCCAGACTGCGGGTGCGTGAGAATGCCGAACCGCGGCCCTCACGGCTCCTACAACGTAACGCGAAGGGAGAGATACGTCGGGGCCTGCCCAGCGTCCGCGGAGAGGCCGGCAAAGACGCGCGCGAAGTCGATGACAAGGCGACGGGCCACGAAGCCGATCCCGAGGGTAGGGCCACCGGATTCCGTGGCCCCCGACGCGAAGACGTAGCCCGCGCGCAGGAAGGCGCGCTTTTCCCACGCGAACTCTCCTCCCACCCGTGGTAGCGGCCGCTCGAGCGGTAACTCATCGATCACGTCCGCCGACAGCCGCAGCTCAGCGTCGGCCGCGTACGCCTTGGGAATGGTGTAGCGCGCCGCGACGCCGAACTGCACGCGCGTGGGCAGGTCGTCGTCCTCGCCCTCCTCCGCGCGACTGAACTGACCCCTGATGTTGCGCACCGCCACGCGGGTCGAAGTCGCGGCTGGCCACCGTCAGCATCAGCTCGGGCGAGGTCCAGA
>CAZVDJ010000454.1:0-4287 GCA_964626245.1 uncultured Gemmatimonadaceae bacterium | reverse complement strand
TCGTCGTCGCGCCGGCGCTCGTCATCACGCACGACCCCTGGAGCTGCACTGTCCCGTTCCACCGAGCCGGCGCGCTCCAGCGTGGCCACGTTGTCCGTGTATGCGCTCGCCGCCCCGTGACGGTACACGAGCTGGCCGCCCGTGTGACCCACCCGGAAGCCGACGCCGAGCAGCGCGATCGATCCCACTGCACCGAGCACGCGCGCATACGTCCCCATCCGGCCGCTCGACAGGCCGAGCGCCGCCACGCCGAGCGCGCCGAGTGACAGGAGCAGGAAGGCCTCGGCCGCCTCCTCGTGCGTGTGGATCGGCGCTTCCGCCACCACGCGTTCCACCTGTTCCTCCTGCGCCTCGCCCGACTTGACTGAGGCCCAGGTGCTGATGGTCAATGCCGCGAAAAGGGCCGTCGTGATCCCCCACGCCTTGCGCGGCTGCGTGCCTCGGCGAATGGCCCAGAGGGCCCCGACGGCGAAGAACGGGAGAAGGACGGAGAGGGCGATCGGAAGGTGCACGACCGCGGGATGCAGCGGGGTCGGGAGGAAGTTCAACATGGGATGCTCCGGATTGGGCGCTCGGAGCTGCGGGGCTCACCCCGCGATCACGGGGGGCCGCCGCGAACTCGCGATGGCTTCACGGGAGAACGATTGGGGTCGCGGTCTGTAGCCGCTATCCGGCATCCGTCGCGCTTGTGTGAGGCAGATGCCGCTCCGACATTTGCCGGAGTGACCACGCAACCCGTTTCCCCACGCGAGCTTCCGCCGTCGATCCCCGACGAAACGGACGAAGCTGGCCGCTTTCCCGCCATCGTCGTGGCGATCCTCGCACTGGTGGCGGTGGGCGGGGTGGTCGACCTCGTGCTCGACCGGCCCCAGCGGTTGCTCTCCGCTCACGTCCTGTTCGAACTGGCGCTGGTGAGCCTATCGTTGGCCACGATTGCCGCCCTGACGGTGCGCTGGCGGCGGACGTCGTCCGCGTTGGCTGGCGTTCGGCACGCGCTGGACGCCACGCGCCGTTCGCTCGCCGACCGACAGGCGGAGCGCGATCGCTGGCGCGCCAGCGCGCAGTCTGCCCTGGCCGGCCTTGCGATCGCCATCGACCGACAGTTCGCCGCGTGGGAGCTCACGCCAGCGGAGCGCGAAGTCGCGCTCCTCCTGCTGCAGGGCGTTGGGCACAAGCAGGTCGCGGCTCGCACCGGGCGAAGCGAACGCACCGTTCGGCAGCACGCGGTCTCGGTGTACCAGAAGGCGGGACTCGGCGGGCGCGCCGAGCTGGCCGCCTTCTTCCTGCAGGACCTCATGCTCCCGAACCAGGCCGAAGCGCCGACGCCGCGCCGCGAGCCGTAGCGGGTGCTGGAGCGCGGTCGCGAGGCCGCCAGCGCGCGCAGCCCGATTACACCGGTAGCAGCGCGTCGGCGATGGTCGCGATCTCGTCGGCCTCGCGCCACGCCTCGGCGAGCGCGGCCAGTTCGCCGTCCAATGCCCGTCGCTCGGACTCCTCGTGCGCCGCCATCTCGAGCGCCAGGCGGTCGACGAGCGGCACGTCGAGCAGCGCGGTGCGTGGCTCGCTCCCGATCCCGCCGTTGCTCCAGAAGGTGCGCCCGGTGAGCGAGAAGGCCAGGCGTTGCGTCTGCGACGCCTGCGGGGACCAGGGTTCCACTGTGCCGCGCTCGCCGCGCATGGCGTCCCCAGCCACCGGGTGCTCGCCGGTATCGGTCCGACCCCAGTGGTTGCGCAGCGCGATGGCCAGGATGCGATTGAAGTACGAGTCGGCCTGCGCGCTGTCGTCCACCTTGCGCACGGCCTGCTCCAGCATCTCGCGCGAGATGCCGCCTCCACGTTCCGACCCGTTGATCACCGACAGGAAGCGCGCGGCCAGCCGCACACCCGCCTCGCCCTCCACCGCCAGCACGCCGTGGTCGTGCGGCAGGTGCAACGCCCACGGGCGCCCCG
This sequence comes from uncultured Gemmatimonadaceae bacterium, assembly GCA_964626245.1. GTDB lineage: Bacteria > Gemmatimonadota > Gemmatimonadetes > Gemmatimonadales > Gemmatimonadaceae > SCN-70-22. Next base: position 2,338 of record CAZVDJ010000454.1, on the reverse strand, counting down.
ACTCGGGGCGCACCAGCGACGCGCCGAGCAGGTGCCGGTAGCGCACCACCGCCAGGGGGCGGTCCATGGCCGACCCGGCGCTGTCGTCGACGCTGCTGACGGCGCCGGGGCCGGCGCCGGCGCCATCGGCCGCAGCGTCATCCGTCAGGTGCACCAGGTCCAGGACGCGCTCGCCACGCAACGCCGCCAGCATGCGCGACGCAGCCGCCCGCGCGTCGCCTCCCGCGTAGGTGCGCCGCGGCGTCACGGCCACCGCCAGCCGCGTCAGCAGGCTGGCCCCGCCTTCCGCCAGGCGCACGGTCCACGGGCGCGGCCGCTGCAGCAGGCGCCCGTAGCGCCACGCCGCGACTTCGGGGCGCAGCGCGGCACCGATGCGGATCAACTCCAGGTCGTCGGATATCCACGCCAGCCCGATGTTGGCCGACGAGTAGCGGAGCGCGGTGCGCCGGAAGCGGCGCTCGCACTCGTCGGCGGCGTCCCAGCGCTCCTCCATGGGCGACAGGTTCCACCGCGCGCAATGCGGGCAGATGGCCCACAGGCACCCCTTCCCCGGGTCGAAGGCCACGCGACGCGCCACCGGGAACGACTCCAGGTGTGCGTTGGTCCCCAACGACTGGTAGCAGAAGGTGCAGGTGGTGTACAACTCTGGAGACGGGAGACGGGAGACGGGAGGGGGCAGTTGGGGACGGAGGCCAGGGACGGACCCCGGGGGAGTGGAGTTGGGGACGGAGGCCAGGGACGGACCCCGAAGAGAGGACCCCGATGTCAGCACCCCAGCGTCACCGCCGTCCGCACGCACGTCCACGCTACCGGGGCGCGGCTCGGCGCGACAGGGTGCAGGGACGAGCCGAGCGACCGGCGGATGCGGTGGGGCGCCTCCCTAGGGGGTGGCGGGCGCGATCCCCAACCGCCGCTCCACGACTCCCGGCAGTCCGCCCTTGGGGCGCAGCGTGATGATCGGCTCCAGGTCGGGGTCCGGCCCGGGGACGCGCACGCGCCAGCGCCGAGCCAGCGTGGCCAGCGCCAGCGTCCCCTCCATCCACGCGAACTGCTCCCCGATGCAGATGCGGGTCCCGGCGCCAAAGGGAAAGTACGAGAACCTGGGGCGCCCCTCGTCGGGCTCCTCCCATCGCCCGGGAACAAAGCGGTCCGGCTCGCGCCACCAGCGCGGGTCGCGGTGCACGAAGAGCTGCGGCATGACGAAGATGGTGCGCGCTGGCAGCTCGTACTCCCGCACGCGATACGCCCCGAGGCTGCGCCGCCCGATGATGTAGGCAGGCGGATAGAGCCGCATCGCCTCCGCAAGCACATTCCGCGTGTAGGGGAGCGCCGGCAAGTCGTCGACGGTGGGGAGGCGGTCCCCAGGGAGGACGCGATCGAGCTCCGCGTGCAGGGCCGACTCGGCCTCGGGGTGGCGTGCCAGGCAGAGCCACGTCCACGTGAGGAGGTTCGCCGTGGTCTCGTGCCCCGCGATGAAGAGCGTCATCGCCTCGTCGCGCACCTGCACGTCGGTCATGCCGCCGCCGTCGCCCTCGGTGTCGGTGGCCGCCAGGAGCATCGACAGCAGGTCGCCCCGATCCTCCTGCGACGCACGCCGCTCCGCGATGAGCCGGAAGATCACCGCATCCAGTCGCGCGCGCGCACGCGCGAACCGGCGACGGCGGGGTGTCGGCAGGCGATCCATGATGGGCGTCAGCACGCCGAAGCCCAGGTCGAAGGCGTCGAAGGCATCGTCCAGCGCTTGCGCAATCTCCTCCGTCTCGCCTTCCACCTCCGCCGAGAAGAGTGTCGCGGCCACGATGTTCAGCGTGAGGCGCATCATCTCCGCGTGAAGGTCGAGGGTGGCGCCGTGTTGCCACTCGTCGCGCACGCGCGCCGACCAGGCCACCATCTGTCGCGCATATCCGGCCAGCCGCGTGCGGTGAAAGGCCGGTTGCATCAGGCGGCGCTGCCGAAGGTGCGTCTCTCCCTCCGACGTGAGGATCCCCTCGCCCACGAGCTGCTTGGCGCGCTCCAGCGCGCGCCCCTTGGCGAATTGCCGTCCGTGCGTCACCAGGACGTCGCGGATGTCGTCGGGGTGCGTGAGCATGACCAACTGCTGTCGCCCGATGCGGAACCCTGCCACGTCTCCATGGTCGCGCGCCAGCTCGCGCAGCAGCGCCATGCGGTCGCTGCGGATGCGCAGCAGGAACTCCCCCGGGTATCGCGGGCGAGGACCAGGCGGGCGACGGATGTGGCGAGCGGGAGTCGGCATGCGTGCGCGCGACGCCTCGCGCACGGCGCGCGAGTCGCGTCCTTCCAAAGCTGGCATGGGCGCCGCCCGCGCGCACGGGGGCGC
>CAZVDJ010000453.1:0-4297 GCA_964626245.1 uncultured Gemmatimonadaceae bacterium | reverse complement strand
GATGATCATCCCGCGCCGCCGCTCGCGCATGCCGCGCACCACCGCCCGCGCACACAGGAAGGCGCCGCGCAGGTTCACGTTGACGATGCGGTCCCACTCGGCCAGTTCGTAGTCGGCCACCTCGGTGGGGCGCACCGTCCCCACGCCGGCGTTGTTCACCAGGAGGTCGATGGGACCCAGCGCCTGCTGGGCGTCGGCGACCGCGTCTTGCACCTGCGCAGGGTCGGCGACGTCGCACGCCAGCGCGACGGCCTCGCCTCCGTCCGCACGGATGGCGGCGGCCACCGCCTCCACGTCGGCCAGCGTGCGCGAACAGGCGGCGACACGCATGCCGCGCTGGGCGAGCGCGATCGCCGCGGCGCGTCCGATCCCGCGCCCGCCCCCTGTCACCAGCGCCACCTGCCCGACCAGTGATACCGCGCTCATGATGCTCCTCCCGCGTGCCACGCCGCCGTCATGCATCACCTCCCGTCAGCTGCACCGAGGTCCCCGTCTCCGCTGACCGGATAATCGCCGCCTGCACCTCCACCACGTGCAGCGTGCCGGCCGCCGAGGTGGGCGTGTCGAGGGCGCGCGCACGCGCCGCCTCCACAAACGCCGAGAGCGACTGCGTGAACGCCCCCTCGATGCGGCCGTTCACCTCGGTGGCGGTCGCGGGCCCCGCGTACGTCACGCGCTCGTGTCGGTCCGGGGTGTAGAGCTTGAGTTCGCGCTGGCTCCCGCCCAGGAAGAGCGACCCGCGTGCCCCGAAGAGCTCCAGCCACGAGTCGGCGGCGAGCGGGAAGGTGTCGGGCAGGAGCCACGACGAGTGCAGCGAGACCACCGTGCCGCGGGCGGTGCGCAGCAGTGCCGCGTAGCCATCCACGCGTCCCGCCAGTCCTCGTCCTTTCTGCAACCCGCCCGCATGCGACAGCGCCGTGACCGAGACGACGCGATCGCCCAGCCAGTGGAGGATGAGGTCGATGTCGTGGCTCGACATGAAGTGGATGGGCGTCGTGTGGTCGCTCCACGCAATCATGCGCTCCGGCACCCAGGCCGCATCCCACCGGTGCGATTCCACGAACGCCGGGGTGCCTAACGTTCCATCGCGCAGCAGCGCCCCGATGCGCTGGTGCTCGGGAAGCCAGCGCTGGCTGTAGTTCACCATGAGCACGCGTCCGCGCGCGCGTGCGAGCGCCACCATCGCCTGTGCCTCGCCCAGCGCCATCGCCAGCGGCTTCTCGACGAAGACGTCCAGCCCGGCCCCCAGCGCCGTGCTCACCGGCGCCAGGTGCAAGTGGTCGGGAGTGGCCACGCATGCGGCTCGCACATCGCCGCTGCCGGCGGGGCCGACGGTGGCGAGCATCTCCTCGATGCTGGCAAAGGCGCGCGCCTGGCGCGGCTCGGCGACAGCGGTGGCGCGCGCCAGGTCGGGGTCGACGACGGCGACCAGGCGTGTGGTGGCCAACTCGTGGCACACGCGCGCGTGGCGCGCGCCCAGGATGCCGGCGCCTATCACGGCGACGCCAAGGGAAGCAGGGGACATGGGCAGTCGAAGGGTCAGGATGCGCGCGAATCTCAGCGGCGGACGAGAGGGGCACAAGCGCGATTGACGACCCGGCGGCCGCATGTCATGGTGAGGCGCGGCACCGGGTGTCGGGCGACCGGCGACCCCGCTCGCCGCGCGTCCTTTCCGCCCATCCCCTCCTCGTCCGCCTCACGATGCGCGATTGGTTCTCCTCATGGTCATGCGCGCTGCGCGCCCTGCGCCGCACGCCGGGGTTGGCGATCGGCATCACGCTCACGCTGGGGCTGGGAATCGCGCTCGCCTCGAGCACCGGCGTGGTGGCGCGCGGCATTGCCTTCGCCGGGCTCCCCGTGCGCGACGCCGAGCGCGTGGTGGTGCTCTGGGGGGAGGACCGGGCCGGTTCGTTCACCCATCTCCCGCTCGGCCCGGCCGACCTTCCGGCCCTCGCCGAGCGGATGGACGGCGTGGCCACCATTGCGGCTGGCGACTATCACGGCGCGCAGCCGTGGCCCTTCCATCCCGCCCGCGAAGGTGAGGCCCCGCTCCGGCTGCGCGGCTCGCTGGCCGGGGGCAACTTCTTCGACCTGCTGGGTGCTCGCCCAGTGCTGGGTCGCGCCCTGCGCCCTGAGGACGACGTGATCGGCGCGCCCCGCGTGGTGGTGCTGAGCCACGCCGCCTGGCGGCGCAGCTTTGGCGGCGACAGCGCGGTGCTGGGGCGCGCGCTGCGCTCGGTGATCTTCGGCGAGACGTACACGATCGTTGGGGTGATGCCGCCCGGGCTCGACGTCCCGCGTGGCGTCGACTTCTGGACCGCCCTCTCGCCCACCGCCGCGCGCAACGGATCGCTGAAGGACTCGCCGCACGCGGTGGATGTCGTGGCCCGACTCGCCGCCGGCGCGTCGCCGGCGCAGGCGCGCGACCGCCTCACCGCCTACTACGCCACCCTCGCCGCCCAGGGGCGGCAGTCCTACGCGGGGGCGCGCGCCTCGGTGCGCACCCTCCCCGAGCTGGTGGTGGGAGACGTGCGCCCGGTCTTCGCCACCTTTGCCGCAGCGGCCGCGCTGGTCCTGCTGGTCACCTGTGCCAACGCCGGTGGCCTCCTCCTGCTGCGCGCCGGCGCGCGGCGGCGCGAGATGGCGGTGCAGATGGCCATCGGGGCGCCGCGGCGACGGTTGATGGGCGACCTCGCGGTGCAGCACGCGCTGCTGGCAGTTGGAGGCGCCGTGCTGGGAGCGCTTGGTGCGGCGGCCGTGGTGCGCCTCTTCGTTGCCTACGCCCCCGCCGAGCTGCCGCGACTGGCAGATCTCGGTGTCGACTGGTCGCTGCTCTTCATCGCCAGTGTCGTGACGACGGTGGTGCTGCTGGCGGTGGGGTTCTGGCCGGCGTTCGCCGCCACGCGTGTGGCGCCGGCATCGGCGCTCGGCGGCTCGCACGAGGGGGCAGGGGGGCGAGTCGCACACGCGCGCTCGCGGCGTTGGCTGGTGGGGGGACAGGTGGCCGTCGCGCTCGTGGTACTGGCCGGTGCCACGCTCGTGACCCGCAGCCTGACGACGCTGCTGCGCATCGACCTCGGGGTCTTCGAACCCGAGCGCCTCACCTTTGTGGAGCTGGTGCCGGGCACCGAGTCGTCGGCTCCCTGGGCGGCGGGCGGCGACCCGGCGGCGAGACAGGCGCGATTCCTCAACGTGCAGGAAGACCTGCTCGCGCGCCTGGCCCGGGCGCCCGGGATCGCCGGCGTGGCCCCCGTGGTGCACGAGGCCTTCAGCGGCCCCGCCGGGTGGGACGCGCGCGTGGAGGCGGTGGGGGCCGCGCCGGAGGATTCGGCCAAGCGTCCCTACCTCAACATGGAGGTCACCAACCGCGACTACCTGCGCGTCACGGGCCTAACCCTGCGCAGCGGCCGGTGGCTCGAGGACGCAGACCGCGAGTCGGCGCCCCCGGTGATCGTCCTCAGCGAGCGGGCCGCCACCACGCTCTTTCCCGGGCGCGACGCGGTGGGGGAGCGGGTGAAGCTGTGGGGCGATGCCACGGCGACGGTGGTTGGGGTGGTGGGAGAGGCGCGCTTTCGCGACTTCCTGGTCCCGCGCCCCACGCTGTACGTCCCGTATCGGCAGTTCCCGGGCGCGGCGCTCTTCCTTGCCGTGCGCAGCGACGGGCCGAGCCGCCAGGTCGCCGACGTCGTGCGGCGTACCGTGCGCGACGTCTCGCCGGCGCTCTTCGTGCACGACCACGGCACCATGCGCGATCGATCGGCGGTGCCGCTCGCGCGCCCGCGGCTCGTGGCGGGGGTCATGCTGGCGTTCGCCGCCGTGGTGGTCACGCTCGCCGTGGCGGGGCTCTACGCGGTGGTGGCGGGAAGTGTCTCGGCGCGGCGGCGCGAGTTCGGCGTGCGGTCGGCGTTAGGCGCCACGCCACTCGCGCTGCGCACGCTCGTGCTGGGAGAGGGGATGCGCCTGGCGGTTGCCGGGGTCGTGGCCGGGCTCGCGGTGGTGCTGGGCGGCGGCGGGGTGCTGGGGTCGGTGCTGCACGGGGTCGCACCCAGCGATCCGCTCGCGCTCGCTGCGGCAGCGCTCGCGCTGCTCGGTGTCTGCACGTTGGCGGTGCTCGTTCCGGCAGGGCGGGCGGCGAAGGCGGATCCGGCGCGCGAGATGCGCTCGGAGTGAGTGGGGCGCGCGGTCCTGGGCGCTTCCCGGGGCTCCCTCGTTCCCGGCACTACCGTCACGCCACCGGCCAAATCGTCACGCCCCGGGCACAATAGCCCCACAATTCCCCCCACTGGGGGTTCTACGG
>CAZVDJ010000452.1:1725-4327 GCA_964626245.1 uncultured Gemmatimonadaceae bacterium | reverse complement strand
CCCAGCTCGATCCCTTCGTACAGGTCCTGCGCCAGGCGCATGGTGCGCTTGGAGCCGAAGCCGAGCTTCTTGGCCGCCTCCTGCTGCAGCGTGGAGGTGGTGAACGGGGCCGCGGGGTTCTTCCGCCGCTCGCGTCGCTTGACGTCGGTGACGGGAAGGACGCCTAACGCCCCGCGCTGCGCCGCCTTGAGCGCCTGCGCCAGGCGCTGCGCGGCGGCAGTGACGTCGGCCACGATCCCGTTGGCCAGCGCCGCGTTCCCGATCTCGACCTTCTTCTCATCGATGGCGTGCAGCTTGGCGCTGAAGCGCTGCCCTCCCTTCTCCAGCTGCGCGACGACCGACCAGTACTCCTGCGCCCTGAAGGCGCGGATCTCGCGCTCGCGCTCGACGATCAGGCGCAACGCCACCGTCTGGACGCGTCCGGCGGAGAGCCCCTTCTTCACCGTCTTCCAGAGCAGCGGCGACGCCTTGTACCCCACCAGGCGGTCGAGCACGCGACGCGCCTGCTGCGCATCGACGAGCTTCATGTCGATGTCGCGCGGTCGGTCCATCGCGGCGCGCACCGCGTCCTTCGTGATCTCGTGGAAGAGGATGCGCCGGATGGGCGCCCCGCCCTTGCGGCGGATCTGCTCGGCCACGTGCCAGCCGATCGCCTCCCCCTCGCGATCGGGGTCGGTCGCGATGAAGACGGCGGTGGATTCCTTGGCGGCGGCCTTCAGCTCGGCGAGCGTCTTCTCCTTTCCGGCGATGGTGACGTACTCGGGCTCGAATCCCTTGTCGAGATCGATCCCGAGCTTCTTCTCCGGCAGGTCACGCACGTGGCCAACGGTCGCCTTCACGCGGTAGCCGCGCCCCAGGTACTTCCCGATCGTCTTGGCCTTGGCGGGCGACTCGACGATGACGAGGGCAGCGCTGCCCGGCGCGACCGCCTCCTCCACTTCCACGACGGGCGCGGCCCGGCGCGACCGGGCGGCCGTGCTCGTTGCAGCCGGCGAGCGTGAGGCCGCCTTGGCCGCAGGGCGCCGGCTCGCCGACTTCTTGGCCGCCGGGCGCGCCGAGGCTCCACGTCCGGCGATGCGGCGCGTGGTCTTCGATCCGGTCTCGTCGGCAGGCTTCTTCTTGACTGGCATGTCTTCAGTGTATGGTCACGTGGTCGGGAGGCGGCCCGAACTCGTCGAGCCCTCCTGACTCCATGAGCGAACGTAGGTCATCGAGGGTGATGCGGCCCTCCACCTGCGCGAGGGCACGGTCGATCACCCCCTCCAGGTCTGCCGGATTCACCACCCCGCCGTGCGCAAGCGACAGCAGATACCCCCACGCCTCGGTCGTGAAGCGTCCCTGCTCGTGCGGCCCCATGACCCGGAACGCGCTTCCCGCGACCGACAGCGCGTCCGGTCGTGTGAGGTCCTGCTCCAGGAACGACTGGGTCCAGGCGAGCACGATCTCCACGATGTCGCGGCGACTATATCCCTCGGACTTGAGGAACGCCTCCACGTCCGCCGGGTTCGCGTCGACGGGGAAGCGCTCGCGGAGTCGCGAGAGCACCAGCGCCCAACGATCGTCCATGGCCTAACCTACCCCTACGCCCCAACCCGAGGCAAGCGCGGCAGACTGCACGACAAGTTCTTGCAGTGAAAGGGTTTCCGTGTCGAGTACGGCATCGGCGGTGGCGTACGCCGACTCTCGGGCGCCGGCGATTGCCTGCAGGGCAGCGAGCGGATCCCCGCCGGAAAGCAGAGGGCGCTTCGCGACGTCTCCCCCCATGCGCGCGATCGCCGTGGCCGGGGAAACACGGAGGTGGATGATACGTCCCGGCGGTCGAAGAAGTGCCACGACGTCGGGTTGCGTGACCCACCCTCCCCCCGGCGACACCACGCATGACCGCCGGCCGACGAGTTGCCGAGTGGCTTCGCGCTCCAACGAACGGAAGGTCGCCTCCCCGTCAAGGGCGAAGATCTCCGGCACCGGACGCCCCGCCCGCTCCGCGACCTCCAGGTCCAGGTCGACGAACGCGATCCCCAGGCGATCCGCAACCAGCGGCCCGACCGTGGACTTGCCGGCGCCGGGAAGTCCCACGAGCACCAGGTGGGGATGGCGACCCTCAGTCACGCTCGCCGCCACCGGGTGGGACGACGGGCGCCGCGGCCAGTCGACCGCTCCCGACACGTTGCGCCACCTGCGAGGGGTATCCGTTCACGTTGCGGCGGGTTTCCGCCAGCGAATCGCCGCCGAACTTCTCGAGCCAGGCCTGGGCCAGGACAAAGGCCGTCATCGCCTCGGCGATCACGCCCATGGCGGGGACGGCGGTGACGTCGGACCGTTCGGCGACGGCGGACGCCGGATCGCCGGAGGGGATATCGACGGTATCGAGCGGGCGCATCAGCGTCGCGATCGGCTTCATCGCCACGCGCAGCACCAGCGGCTCGCCGGTCGTGATCCCCCCTTCCAGGCCCCCCGCGCGGTTGGTGCGCCGCTGCACGTTGCCGGCTCGCGTCCGCCCGGCGGCGGCGTCCAGCTCATCGTGCACCTGCGCCCCCGAGCGGCGCGCCGCCTCGAAGCCGAGCCCGACCTCCACCCCCTTCACCGCGGGGATCGACATCAA
>CAZVDJ010000452.1:0-1715 GCA_964626245.1 uncultured Gemmatimonadaceae bacterium | reverse complement strand
GCCGCCGCCAGCCGCCCATCGAGCTTGCGGTCCCACGACACGTGCGATCCGAGCCCGACCGGGAGCCCGGTCACGACGACCTCGCAGATGCCGCCTAACGTGTTCCCCGAGCGCCTGGCCTCGTCGACGAGGGCGATCATGCGGCGCTCGGCGTCGGGGTCGAGGGTCCGGAGCGGCGAGGCGTCGGAGACGGCGTTGAGGTCGTGCGGGAGCAGGTCGGGGAGGAGGGCATCAATCCCCCCCAGGTGCACGAGGTGGCTCCCGATGGAGACGTCGAAGGCCGCCAGGAGGGCTCGGCAGATCGCCCCGGCCGCCACGCGCGACGTGGTCTCGCGCGCGGAGGCCCGTTCCAGGATGTCGCGCGCGTCGTGGCGGTCGTACTTGAGCAGGCCGGCCAGGTCGGCGTGACCCGGGCGCGGGCGCGTGACGGTGCGCTTGCGGGGCCCGTCGCCGTCCTCGGCCCGCCGCTCGGGGTCCATGATCTCGACCCAGTTCTTCCAGTCCTTGTTGCGGATGAGCATCGCGACCGGGCCGCCTAACGTCTCGCCGGCGCGCACGCCGGAGAGGAACTCGATCTCGTCGCGCTCGATCTGCATGCGCCGCCCGCGCCCGTAGCCCTGCTGGCGGCGTGCGAGGTCGGCATTGACCTGGGCCGCGACGAGCGGGAGCCCGGCGGGAAGCCCTTCGAGGATCGAGACGAGCGCCGGGCCGTGTGACTCGCCCGCCGTGGTGAAACGCAGCATGGAGATGACTGGGGTGAGAAGCGGACGTAAGATCGCCGAACGACGGGGATGGTGCTGCACCTGCCCCGGAAACGACGCGAGCCCGGCGCTTGGCCGGGCTCGCGAGGCAATGCGGGGCGAGGGGGAACCCCTCTCCGGCGGCGGCTGCCGCGGCGCGCGCCCCCGTGAAACACCCGGGGGCCGCGCGCCCATCGTCATCGTGGCACGTTGTCGATATCGCCTGACCGAACATCTATGACCACGATCCCTTCCTTGGTCAAGCCGAAGAGCTTCACGACCAGGGTCGGGTCGGCCGAACGTTCGGCCGGGGTCGGGATGGTGGCGCGCAGGGCGCCGTACAGGTTCTCGCGGATCGGGATGCGACCACGCAGGCGGTAGCTGTACGAGTCGACGATCTGGATCGACTTGTCGCCCGAGGCGACGAAGACGACGCGCGCGGTGGAGTCCGCCGTGTTCTCGTCGACGTTCCCCGGATGGAAGGCGATGCCGGCGCCCGTGTTGAACGTGGCGAACTTCCCCTGCAGTCGCAGCGACGAGTCGGCGAAGAAGGTCTCCACGCCATGCACGCCGATGTTGGAGGAGTTCTGGTTGATGTCGAGGCCGTAGACCTTGTCCGAGGCGTTGTTCGTGAGGTCGGCCACCTCGATGGGCGCGGAGTACTGCGCCGCGCTGGCGGGCGTCCCGCTGGGATCGTAGACCAGGAGGACGCGGCCCGAGCGGGTCGGGGTGTTCCCCTCGCCGAAGGCCACGCGACGCCGGTCACCGCCCACCGCCACGAAGTTCGTGTCGGGGAGGGCGAGCGAGGCCGCATCCAGGTCCTTGATGGCCTCGACGTTCCCGTTGATCGGGTCGGCGCGAAGTGCGGCGACCGCCGCCTCGACCGTGTTGGAGTTCACGCAGATGGCGGTGTCGGGCGACTGCCCCGGCGTGTGCTCGCAGATCACGATCTTGTCGGGCGTCCCGCTCTGCCCT
>CAZVDJ010000451.1:0-4341 GCA_964626245.1 uncultured Gemmatimonadaceae bacterium | reverse complement strand
AACGCTTCGCGCGATGGACCCGGCCACCCGGAACACGCTCACCGACGAGGTGCAACGGCTGAGCCGCGCGGTGGCCGAGGCCTACGGCGTGCGCGCCGAGGTGACGGTGGAGCGCGGGACGCCCCCCATCGTGAACCCGGTGCGAGAGGCGGCGTGGGCGCGCCAGGCCGCGACCTCGGTGCTGGGTGAGGGCGCGGTGGTCCCCTTCGGGATCACCAACATGGGGGGCGAGGACTTCGCCTTCTACATGGAGCGCATCCCGGGCTGCTTCCTTCGGTTTGGGGCGCGCGAGCCCGGGGGGCCCTCGACCGCCGCCCACTCGCCGCGATTCCATGCGGCCGACGGAGCGATCCTGGTGGGAGGTGCGGTGCTGGCGGAGTGCGCGCGCGTGGCAAGCGAGGCGCTCTCGGAGTGATGCCGGGGCGGAGGGTGCCCGGTTGGCGCCGCCGCCATCACGCGCCTGGCCAGCGCCCTCTGGAACCGGCTGCCCCCGGGGACGAGCGCCTAACGCCTGGCACGGCTAGCGCTGCCAGGGGCCCAGGTCGCGGGCGATCGCCTGCAGCATGGCCGGGGAGAGCGTGCCGGCCACCCGACGGTTGCCGTTGGCGTCGGTGACCTCCACCTGGTACGTCGCCCCGGTCGCCGCAAAGTCCGCCGGGTGGAAGACATACACCCCGGAGTTTGGAATCGGCTTGCGCTCGCGGCGATAGATGTCGGGGTTGCCCACGGCCAGGATGCGCTGGCTCTCCAGTGGGACGAGCGGCGTGCCGTCGCGCGTGACGACCACCGAGACCACGTCGCCGCGCCGGATGTCGATCGGCTTGTCGGACACGGCGGGCCATGCGGCGCGATCGGGCGACACCTGGAGGATCACGACCGCGCGCCGCTCGTCGCGATAGGCGCGCCACGACCGCCACTCGACGATCGGGTCCTTGGGAGGGGGCGTGGTGCGCGACGGGATGGCGAACGGGTTGTCCTCGGCCGTGGGCGGCGCCGACTGCGCCAGGCGCCAGGCGAAGAACTGCGGCGTCATCGCCAGGACATCGAACGTCCCAGCGCTGGAGCGATACGTCTCGAGCTCCGGCGTCTTTGCCTCGGCGGCCGCAATGTCGCCTTCCGGTACGGGACGCAGCGGCCAGGTGCGATAGAGCGTGTCGTTGACGGCCATCGAGGCGGCGGCGCTTCGCGCCGCGACGACCGCGGTGCGAATGGCGCTGGCGCCGACCACGGTGCTCCCCGACCGTCGGCGCGTGGACATGCCGGCCACCGCGCCGGTGCGCGCATTGAAGAGCGGTGCACCCACCGTCGCGGCGCCAAGCGCGCCGCTGGTGGAGAAGGTGGCGCCCGACAGGCGCGCGACGACGGCGCCCTGCGGCGTCACGCTCACGCGCCGCGCCACTGGCAGCGCGACCAGTGAGTCGCCCGCCGTCACAGCCGCCAGCGTCGTGTCCCCCTCGCCGATGGCGAGCGGGCGGCAGCGCCGGCAGCGCGCCGGAGCGACCTTGAGCGTCGCGATGCCGGCCGCCGAGTCCACCGAGACGACGGTTGCCCGCACGGTGTGGTCGGCATCGACGAAGATGTCGACCTGCCGGTCGGCCGGGATGAGCGAGGGCGACGTGACCAGCAGGCCGATCGAGTCCACCAGGAAGGCGCTTCCGCGCCCGGCGGCTGACGCAAGGCCCAACACGCCGCTGCGGGCGCGTTGCAGCCGCAAGCTGTCGGCCGCGGCCGACGCGGCGCTGGTCACGGGGAGCGTGTCCTGGGCCGCCACGAAGGTGGACTCCTGCACGAGGGCCGAATCGGGCGGCAGTGCGCCCTGGGGCGACGGCTCGGCGTCACCTCGGAGCATCACGATCGCGGTGACCACGGCGGCGACCCCTAACGCCGCGCCGATGAGCGGAACGGGCGAGCGGCGCGTACGGCCCGCCGTTGCCGTGGCTCCCCCGCTGCCAACCTCCAGCGGTTCGGACGCCGTGGCGAATTCCGTGGGAGCGGCCTCCCCGTCGTCCTCACCGTCGGGACCCACGGGAGGAGTCGCCGTGGCCGGCTCGATGTCGGGGACGTTGGCGTCGCTGGCCCCGCCCGTGTGCCTCGCTCCCTCCGCCGCGATCAGGTCCGCGGTGGACGGGCGCGGAATGGCCTTGGACTCGCTGGGCGGCGTGACGAGGCCAACGGCGCGCTGCGCGGTGACCGGCGTCTGTGTCGAAGAGTCGCCATCGCGGAGCGCCGAGACCGAGCGCGCCGGCGTGCGCGTGTCGATGGCCATGGCGCCGCGACTGGGCGTGGCCGTGCGCTGCGAGAGCAGCACCAAAAAGGCCTGCTCCTCCTCGCTGAGGGGCATCGCCGACATGGCGCCATCGAGTTCCGCCGCGAACTCGAGCGCGTCGGCGTATCGCTTGGCCGGATCGGCGGCGAGCGCCCGATCGAAGGCGGCCTGCAGCACCGGGGGCCAGGGGACCTCGGGGCGCACCTCGGCCAGCGTACGCGGCGCTCCCATGAGGCGCGCGAGGAGCGCGTCGTTCGAGGAACCTCCCTTGAAGGCGCCATCGCCGGTGAGGAGCTGAAAGGCGATCAGGGCGAGCGCGTACAGGTCCGAGCGCTCATCGAGTGCCTCCCCCGCCAGCTGCTCCGGCGACATGTAGTCGGGGGTGCCGACGATCATCCCCGTGGAGGTGAACTGCTGCGTCCCCCGGTTCATCACGCGCGCGATGCCGAAATCGACGAGCTTCACGATGTCGGTGCCGGCGCGCGACCGCGCGACCATGATGTTGTCGGGCTTGAGGTCGCGATGCAGGATCCCCATGCCGTGCGCGGCAACCAGGGCTTCGGCCGTCTGCCGCACGATCTCGGCGGCTCGCACCGCGTGAAGCCGGCCTTCGCGCTCGATGATGGCCGAGAGCGGCTCGCCGGGAACGAACTCCATGGCGAGGTAGATCATCCCGTCCGACGTCTCGCCGAAGTCGTAGACTTGCGCGACGTTCGGGTGCGAGATCTGCGAGGCGTTCTCGGCCTCGCGATGGAAGCGGGAGACGGCGACCGGGTCGCCCACCATCCACGAGCGCATCAGCTTGACGGCGACCTTTCGCTTGATGCGGATGTGCTCGGCGAGATAGACCTCGCCCATCCCCCCCTCGCCCAGGCGCTCGTGGACCAGGTAGCGATCGGCGAGGACCGTCCCGATCAGCGACGCTGCCTGCCCGGACACGACGAGTGCCGCGCCGTCGACCGTGCAGAACCGGTCGTCGGCGCCGTACTCACGGCCGCACTGGGGGCAGATACGCAAGGGCAGAAGACGAGAGGACGAGAAGACGAGAAGACAAGAGCAAAGTTAGGGCCGTGCGAGGGCTTGCGCGAAGGCAGCCCCGATCACGACTACCGCCTCGCTCCCCCCTGGTCCCAGCCGGGGCCGCGGAGGGCGCGACCGGGTTTGGCGCCGGTGTGTCGGCCGTCCCGAAGCACGCGGACGCCGTTCACCCAGACCTGCTCCACCCCACGGCTCAGCTGGTGCGGTTGTTCAGGGGTGGCCAGGTCGATGACGGTCGCCGGGTCGAAGATCACCACGTCAGCGTACATCCCCTCCTTCAGCAGACCGCGGTCGCGCAGCGAGAGTCGGGTGGCCACCGCCCAAGTCATGCGGCGCACGGCGTCCTCCAGCGTGAGGAGCTTCTGCTCGCGGACATAGCGCCCGAGGATGCGCGGATAGGTGCCGTACGCGCGCGGGTGCACGATGCCCGTGGCGCTATCGGGGTCCACGCCCCCTGCGTCGGTTCCGATGGAGACCCACGGCCACTTGAGCTGCATCCTCACGTTCTCCTCGGACATCGTGAAGTTGATCTTCGACAGGTCGCGTCCCTCGGCGAGGATGAGGTCGACGACCGTCTCCGCCCACGGCCGATTGAGCGTCGCGGCGATTTCCTCGAGCCGCTTCCCCTCGAAGCGGGCGTGCTCCGGGCGGCGAAAGCCGGCAACCATGTACGCGCCGGGTCCCTCGAGCTGGCAGAGCGGCGCGCCCGAGGGGTCGGTCATTTCGCGGACTATGCGCTCGCGCGCGGCAGCGTCGCGCAGGTTGTCGAAGAGCTTGCCGTTGGCGGACGCCCAGTCTGGGAAGCACTCGCCCAGGTTGTTCCCCGAGAAGGGATACGGGTACATCGTCGCCGACACGTCGAACCCCGCGGCGCGCGCCGAGTCGATCTTCTGGACCATGGCCGTCGCCTTGCCCCAGTTGCGACGGTTGGACGCCTTGAGGTGATAGATGTCGACGCGCACGCCACCCTCGCGCCCGATGCGGAAGGCCTCGTCCATGGCCTGGAGGAGCGAGTCGTCCTCCGACCGCATGTGCGT
>CAZVDJ010000450.1:0-4350 GCA_964626245.1 uncultured Gemmatimonadaceae bacterium | reverse complement strand
AACCTGCTCAATGCCGGCGAGGGGGCGCGGTTCGTCGTCACCTCCGCGGACGGGAGCGTGCGACGCGAGGGATCGCTCCCGCTCACGGGTTCCGTGGTCCTGCCGGCCGGGCAGTACCGGGTGAGCGCCAACCAGCCGTTGTGCGCACCGTACGTGGACGAGAGCGTGAGCATCTCGGCGAACATGCCGACGTCGCTCACCTTCCGCCTCATCTGCGAGCGGCCGTAGCCGGGCGCCGAGGCGTCGTCGAGCGCCTAGAACTGCGAGCCGGCGGTCGCGCCTAACGCCGCACCCAGCAGGAGCCCGCCCCAGAACGCCTTTCGCCGGTACCAGCGCGGCGCCGGCTCCTCGATCACCACCACGTGCTCCGTCGTGAGCTTGGTGGTCTGCCCGGTCACCACGGCGGTGACCCCGGTGGTCAGCTCCACCCGCACGACCCGGAAGCGAGCGACCAGGTCGTCCCGCTTCTTCGGGTCGACGGCGATTCCGGTCATCCCCCGCCTGAGCCAGCGCTCCTTGCCGGGAGAGAAGGTGAGCGTCGTGTCGCCCACCGTCGCGACCGGGAAGCGAACGCCGCGCAACTGCGCCCCTGCCCCGCGCGGCGCTCCAACGACCGCCAGCAGTAACAGGGCGCCGCTGGCCATCCAGGTGGAAGTTCGTCGCACGGTCGCTCAGCCCAGGAACTGCTGCACCAGCCCCTTGATGTCATTGAACATCACGAGGGCGAAGAGGAGGGCGATGGCGAGCACGCCGACGCGGGCGATGGCCTCCTGGGTGCGCGCACTGAACTCGCTCCCCTTCGCGCTCTCCACGATGCGCAGGAGGATCTGCCCGCCGTCGAGCAGCGGGATGGGGAGCATGTTGAGGACCGCGACGTTGATGCTCAGGAAGGCGAGGAGACCCAGGAGGTCCTCCCAGCCGTTCTTCGCCGCCTCGAACGACGTCTTCGCGATGGCGATCGGGCCCCCAAGCTGCTTCACCGAGACGTCACCCGAGAAGAGCCCGCCCACGACCTTCACGACGGTGCCGCCCATTCGCCAGGTGACGTCCCAGCCGGCCACCATCGCCTCGCCGAGCGGAACCTCTTCCCGCACGGTCTGCGCGCGCGGCGCCGCGCCGATGCGACCCACCTGCACCTTGGCGCCCGTCACGGGGTCCAGGTCCTCGGTCAGCGCCGGGGTCATTCGAAGCGTCGCGCGCTCTCCGGTGGCACGCACCACCTCGAGCGCCAGCTCGCGTCCCGGCGACGACGTGATCTTGTCGAGCACTTCGGTCCAGCGCTCGATGGGCGCGCCATCCAGCGCGACGATGCTGTCGCCCTTGAGCATTCCCGCCGCCATCGCCGGGCGCCCGACCACCACCGAATCGACCACTGCGGGGATGTAGCTCCTCCCGAACGACGCAATGGCCACCGTGGAGACGCCCAGGGCGAGCACGACATTCATGATCACGCCCGCCGACAGGATGAAGATCTTGGCGGGAAGTGACTTGGATTCGATCCAGCGGTCCGCCGGCACGGGATGCGGGCCGAAGGGACGCAGGGCCGTCGGGTCGTGGGGAATGGGATTGAACCCGCGCTGGTGACCGGGGACTTCGGCCGGAGTATCGTCGGCCGGCTGCTCCAGGTTCGTGCTCCCCTCGATGGCCGACGCACCCTCGCTGTCGCGCGTGGCCATGGCCACGAAGCCGCCGATGGGAAACCACGACCAGCGGTAGTCGGTCTCGCCCCACTTGAAGCCGAAGAGGCGTGGCCCCCACCCGAAGGCGAAGACCGGGGCGTAGACGCGCGTGAGCTTGGCCGCCAGGAAGTGGCCAAGCTCATGGACAAAGACCACCAGTCCAAAGACGAGCAGCGGTGCAACGAACTTCAGCATGCGAAGCGATCCTTCACGTGTTGGCGTGCTGCCGCGTCCGCGGCCAGCAGTGCATCCCGGTCACCGCCCCCCCGCCCGCCAAGCGTGGCGAGCGCCGAGCCGATGGCATCCGTAATCTCGTGGAAGCGAATCTGTCCCGACAGGAAGAGCGCGACCGCCACCTCATTGGCGGCGTTGAACACGGCCGGGGCCGCGCCCCCGCTCTTCCCCGCCTCGACGCCAAGGGCCAGGGCCGGAAAGGCGTCGTGACGAACGGGCTCGAAGGTCAGGGGCGAGGCCGCCACCGGGTCGAAGCGAGGTACCCCGTCGTCGGCGATTCGCTCCGGATGGGTCAGTGCATAGAGGATCGGCAGCTCCATGGACGGCACCCCCAACTGCGCCACCACGCTGCCGTCGCTGAACTCGACCATCGAATGCACGATGCTCTGCGGATGTACCACCACCTCGATCCGTTCGAACGGGAGACCGAAGAGGAAGTGCGCCTCGATGACCTCGAGCGCCTTGTTGGCCAGGGTGGCGCTGTCCACCGTGATCTTGCGCCCCATGCTCCAGGTCGGGTGCTTGAGCGCGTCCGCGAGCGTCGCCTCCCGCAGGCGCTCCAGCGGCCAGCCGCGGAACGGCCCGCCCGAGGCGGTGATCACGAGGCGGCTCACGTTCGCCGCCGGGCGTCCGGCCAGGCACTGGAGGATCGCGGAGTGCTCGGAGTCCACCGGCACGAGCGTCCCCCCGCCACGCACTGCCGCTTCGGCCACCAGAGCCCCGCCCACCACCAGCGACTCCTTGTTGGCCAGGGCGACGCGCTTACCCCCCTCGAGCGCCGCCAGGGTGGCGTCGAGGCCGGCCGCGCCTACCACTGCGTTGATCACCGTGTCGACGTCGTCCCTCCGAACGGCATCGAGGAGGGCGGAGGCCCCACGGCGCCATTCGGCGGGCGCATCCCCCGCATCCTCGACCAGCGCTACATAGGCGGGACGGTGCTGCCGGACCTGGGTCCAGAGTTCGTCGCCATTCGAGTGCGCGGTGAGGGCGGTTACCCGGAACCGCTCCGGGTGACGACCGATGACCGTCAGCGCCGTGCGCCCGATGGAGCCGGTGGAGCCCAGGAGCGCGATGCGCTGCGCGGCGGGCATGGCGACAGGAAGCGGCGACGCGACGGGAGACGACACGGTGAGGCTCACGGCAAACGGCTGGCGGCGCAGCCGCTCAGGGCCGGCCGGCGCGCGGGGCGTCGCGACCGCGGGTTCACTGCGGGGCGGCGATCAGGAGACGCCCCAGGACCAGGTAGGCCACGGGGAGGACGAAGAAGAGCGAGTCGAGTCGGTCGAGCACTCCCCCGTGCCCGGGGAGCAGGTGCGACGAGTCCTTCACCCCCGCCTCGCGCTTGAGGAGCGACTCGGCCAGGTCGCCGACCTGCGCCGCGACGCTCACGACCAGTCCGAAGATGGCAGCCGTCCACGGGGCAAGCGCCAGTTGCGCGGTCGGGCGCAGCGCCGACGCGTTGTAGACCACGGCCACGATCATGGTGACGACCAGCGCCCCGAGCGCGCCGGCGCGCGTCTTTCCGGGACTCACGGACGGGATCAGCTTCGCCTTGCCGAGCCAGCGCCCCACGAAATACGCACCGATGTCCGACGCCCAGGTCAGGATCACCGGGAAGAGGACCAGCGCGGTTCCCGCCGCCTCGCCGATGACGAAGCGATGGTGTCGGAGCGAATAGCCGAAGGCGAGCATCCCCCCGGTATACAGCGCCCCGAAGACGGTGATGGAGACCGATTCCAGCGCGCGCCCGTTGACGCCACGCGCCCAGATCGAAGCGCCGAGGAGGGCGACGAAGATCACGCCGCCCACGGCGGCGGGCGAGCGCAGGACCGCCAGCCGGTCGAGGTGCGCCATGACCGGGAGCGCCGCGGCGAGCGGAACGCCTAACGCATCGAGCGGGTCGACCCCGCCCTGCCGCGCCATGCGGTACAGCTCCCACGCCCCGATCCCGCCGACCACCCCGAGGAAGAGGGCGAATGGCAGCTCGCCCAGGTAGACCATCGCGATCGCGATGGGGGCGGCGACCAGCGCCACCACGACGCGGCGCCCGAGTTCACCCATGCTTTCCCCGCGTCGCGCCCCGCCTTCGAAGGCGGTCACACTTCCATGATCTCGGCTTCCTTCGCCTTCACCAGGCCGTCGATCTTGGCGATGAAGTCGTCGTGCACCTTCTGCAGGTCCTTCTCGGCGTGCTTGACGTCGTCCTCGGAGACGCCCTCGAGCTTCTTGAGCTTGTCGCGCGCGTCGGTGCGCCAGTGGCGCACGGCCACCCGCCCTTCCTCGGCGAGTTTGTGCACGATCTTCACCAGGTCCTTGCGGCGCTGCTCGTTCATGGCGGGCAGCGGGATGCGGACGATGTTCCCCTGAATGGCCGGGTCGAGTCCGAGGTCGGATTCGCGGATCGCCTTCTCGACCGCCTTGACCAGCAGCTTCTCGA
>CAZVDJ010000449.1:0-4352 GCA_964626245.1 uncultured Gemmatimonadaceae bacterium | reverse complement strand
CCCGCAGCCGCGGGGCGAGTTCCCCATGCGCACCCGCACGCGCTCCGGCGTGGTCTTCGTGAAGGTGAACGAGGTCTTCCAGCCCCGCGTCGTTCGCCTGGGGCTGGGCAACTTCGACTACACCGAAGTCGTGAGCGGGCTGGAGGAGGGCGACGAGGTCGCGCTCCTGGGTGCCGCCGCGATCCAGGTGGCCCGCGACTCGAGCAACGCCCGCTTCCGCCAGATGACCGGCGGTGGCATGCCCGGGATGCAGCGGCAGCAGACGCAGTCCGGCAGCAGCCAGCCCGGCGGTGGCGCTCCGCCGCCGCCACGCCAGTAGGCCGTCCGGTCACCAGCCACCTCCGCCCACGACGGTCACGAGTCCACCATGCTCTTCGGCGAGATCTTCCGGGTCGCGTTAGGCGCCCTGCGCGCCAACAAGCTGCGCTCGCTCCTCACCATGCTGGGGATCGTCATCGGCGTGGGGTCGGTGATCGCCATGATCGCCCTCGGCACCGGCGCCCAGACCGCGGTGAAGGACCGCATCACCGCGCTTGGCACCACGCTGCTCACCGTCTCCCCGGGCCAGATGTTCGGGCGGGGAGGTGTCTCGTCCGACATCGATCGCGCCAAGCTCACCATGAAGGACGCGACGGCACTCGAGGAGCGCGGCACGCTCTTCACCGCGGTGCAGCCCGAAATGTCGCGCACGCTGCAGGTGCAGTACCTCAACAAGAACACCACCACCAGCATCACCGGCTCCACGGCCAACTACCTCACCGTCCGGAAGTACGAGCTGGAAGCGGGGCGGATGTACACCAGCGCCGAGGACGCCAACAAGGCGCGTGTGGCCGTCGTGGGACCCGAAGTGGTGAAGAACCTGGGGCTCGAGTCGCCCTACGCGATCATCGACGAACCGATCCGCATCCGCGGCATCCAGTTCACCGTGGTCGGCGTGCTCAAGTCCAAGGGACAGTCGTCGCCGTGGATGAATCCCGACGACCAGATCCTGATCCCGCTCAACACCGCGCGTTTTCGCGTGATCGGGAGCGACCGCATCCGCTCCATCTCGGTGCTGGCCAAGACCGAGCAGCAGATCCCGGACGCGATGGCGGAGATCCAGAAGATCCTCCGCCGCGAGCATCGACTGCGGCAGGGACGTCCCGACGACTTCACCATCCGCAACCAGTCGGACTTCCTGTCGACGTTTGCGGAGACGACGGTCGTCTTCACCTACCTGCTGGCGGGGATCGCCGCCGTGTCGCTCATCGTGGGCGGCATCGGGATCATGAACATCATGCTCGTCTCGGTCACCGAACGCACGCGCGAGATCGGCGTTCGCAAGGCGCTGGGCGCCACCCGGTTCAACATCCTCTTCCAGTTCCTGATCGAGGCGGTGGTGCTCTGCCTGCTGGGTGGGCTCATCGGGATCCTGCTGGGCGGTGGCGTTGCCACCTGGCTCAGCAACGCCTTCCAGTGGAACACGCAGATCTCTTCCTCGTCGATCGTCCTGGCGTTCGGCTTCTCGGCGCTGGTGGGGGTGCTGTTCGGCGTCTGGCCCGCCAGGCGCGCGGCTCGCCTCGATCCCATCTCGGCACTGCGATACGAATAGCGGCGAGCCATTCGACGCACTCGCGCGTGACACCGCAGGGGGGCCGAGCGATCGGCCCCCCTTTTTCTTGGTCCGGTACTCTTCCGGATCGATGGCGAAGTCGGCTCTTGCGATATATCGATCGCTAAGATATATCTTGCGACATATCGTTCAGGAGCTCTCGATGTGGGATGATTGCTGCGGACCACGGCGCCAGGGCGCCGGTCGCGGATGGTCGTTTGGCGACGAGTTTTCCGGCTTCTTCTGGGGGGGCGGCGGCAAGCGCCGCGGCGGTCCGTTTCGCGGTGGCCGGATGTTCGGGCAGGGCGACCTGAAGTACGTCATCCTGCAGCTGCTGGCCGAGAAGCCTCGTCACGGCTACGAGATCATCAAGGCGCTCGAGGAGCGTTTTGCCGGCGCGTACGCCCCGAGCGCGGGCACCGTCTATCCCACGCTCTCGCTCCTGGAGGACCTGGGCTACGCCACGGTCACCCCCGAGGAAGGGGGGAAGAAGATCTACTCGATCACCGAAGAGGGGCGTCGGTATCTGGAGCAGAACAAGTCCGCGGTGGACGACATCTTCGATCGTATCGCCGAGCTTGGCGCCTCCTTCCTGAGCGACGGCATGGTGGAGATCAATCGCGCCATGGGAACGGTGGGGCGAGCCGCCTACGGCTCCGCCAACCGCTACTTCCGGGACACCGAGAAGGTCGCGAAGGTGCGCGAGATCCTGGAGCGCGCCGCGCGGGAGATCGACGAGGTCGTGGCTCCCAAGACGCCGTGACCGCGCGCGGGGGGTAGCGGCGACCGCTGCCGGTCGCGGCTCTCCTCCCTCGGCGTGCGGGGCTCCCCCGGGCGCGATGCTGGAATCTGGAGGGGCAGGGGCTAGATTGCCCCCGGGTCGCGGTGACTGCCGCGACCCGTTTTTTCGTCCGGACTCCCGGGTCGGCGCCGCGTAGCAGAGGTGGGCGTGGACTCGCGGGACGGGCAGGAAAGGACCGAACGTGGAGTGTCTCCGGCCGCGTGCCGCGACAGACGCCTGACTCATGAGCGATAAGTCCGCCCCCGCTTCGTCTGCGGAGGGCGAAAGTAGCGGCGCCCCCGCCCCTGCCCCGATGTCGATGACGACGACCGGGGCGATGACCGCCGAGGCCCCGGTTCCACCGACCCGGCACCACGCCGAGGCCAACCCCACCGGCAAGCGACTCGCCGTCCTCACGCTCGCAGCGTTAGGCGTGGTCTACGGGGACATCGGCACCAGCCCGCTCTACTCCATCAAGGAGTGCTTCAAGCCGATCTACGGGCTGGTGCCGAGCGAGGCCAACATCTACGGCCTGCTCTCGCTCATCGTCTGGTCGCTGATCCTGGTGGTGAGCGTGAAGTACGTCGCCTTCATTCTCAAGGCCGACAACCGCGGCGAGGGAGGGGTGCTGGCGCTGCTGGCACTGCTCACGCAGCAGCCGGCCGGCGAGGGGAAGGAGAGGCGACGGCGGGCCCTGGTCCTGCTGGGGCTCTTTGGGGGGGCCTTCCTGTACGGCGACGGTATCATCACGCCGGCCATCTCGGTGCTGGGGGCGGTCGAGGGTCTCGAGGTCATCGCCCCCGAGATGAAGCAGTACGTCGTGGGAATCGCCTTCGTGATCATCGCGACGCTGTTCTACTTCCAGTACCACGGAACCGCGCGCGTGGGCGGCACCTTCGGATGGATCATGCTGGCGTGGTTCTTCTCGATCGCGGCGCTGGGCATCTCCGGGATCGTCGATCACCCCGAGATCGTGACGTCGGTGAATCCGTGGTACGGGATCAGCTTCTTCATGGCGCACCCCACCCGCTCGTTCATCGTGCTCGGCGCGGTGGTGCTGGCGGTGACCGGCGGCGAGGCGCTGTACGCCGACATGGGGCACTTCGGCAAGCGACCCATCCGCCTCGCCTGGTTCGGGCTCGTCCTCCCCTCGCTCCTGCTCAACTACTTTGGCCAGGGGGCGCTGGTGCTCAACAACCCGGCGGCGGTCGAGAACCCGTTCTATCTCCTGGCGCCGAGCTGGTTCCTGGTGCCGCTGCTGGTCATCGCGACGCTGGCCGCGATCGTGGCCTCGCAGGCGCTCATCTCCGGTGCGTTCTCGTTGACGCAGCAGGCGGTGCAGCTGGGCTATACGCCGCGCGTGACCATCGTGCACACCTCGAAGCACGAAGCGGGACAGATCTACATCCCCGAGGTCAACGTCGCGCTGGCGATCGGGACGCTGCTGCTCGTCGTGTCGTTCCGCAGCGCCGACGCCCTGGGCGCGGCCTACGGCGTGGCCGTGACGGGAACGATGGCGATCACCAACGTCCTGTTCTACGCGATTGCGCGCGAGCGATGGCAGTGGTCGGCGATGAAGGCCGGCACCTTCCTCGCCTTCTTCATGATCATCGACCTGGCCTTCTTCTTCTCCAACCTGCTCAAGGTGAAATCGGGCGGTTGGGTCCCGTTGGCCATCGCGGGCGTGGTCTTCACGATCATGACCACCTGGAAGCGCGGACGCGTCCTGCTGCGCATCAAGCTCCTCGATCGCACGCTCCCCATCACCTCCTTCGTGGAGAGCCTGTCGCACGGCGGACCGACACGCGTGCCGGGAACCGCGATCTTCATGACCTCGGAGTCGGAAGGGACGCCCGTGGTGCTGCTGCACCACCTGAAGCACAACAAGCTGCTGCATGAAAAGGTGTTCCTGCTGTCGATCCAGGCGCGCCAGTTGCCCTAGTTCCCCGCCAGCGAGCTCATCACCATGGAGCCGTTGCA
>CAZVDJ010000448.1:0-4353 GCA_964626245.1 uncultured Gemmatimonadaceae bacterium | reverse complement strand
CGTCTCACCTTCCCCGCGATAGCTGTTGTAGGCGCCGCGATACCAGGACACCCCCACTTCCCCCCACTTCCCCCCAGCGCCGCTGCTGCAGTGCGACACGCCCCGAGAAGGCCGGTGAACCGTTGTTGTCCTCGGCGAATCGTTCCTCGCCCTTGCCCGCGGCCAGCGATGTACGCCCCTCCTCGTTGAGGATCACGCCGTCGCCGAGTCCGTTGGAGAGGTAGGCGTCGTAGGTGATGGAGAAGCCGCGCGGCACCAGGCGGCCATGCACGCCAAAACCCGGTTCGGACAGCGTGGCCGGGATGATCTGCGTCGACACCAGCGGCCGGTCCACGAAGTTCCAGCGCGGGCTGTCGTGGTTCACGTTGAACGCTCCCAGCGGCGGCAGGATGATCCCGGCGCGCAGCACGAACGAGGGGTTCACCGCGAAGTCGATGAGCGCGGTCTCCAGCGCGATCTCGCGCGTCCCGTGCTCGAACTCCAGCTCGGAGATGAAGCGGATGCGCGAACCGATGGCGGAGAAGAGGAAGATGTTGAAGCGGCGCAGCTCCATGCTGAAGCCGTCGCTCACGCCGTCCTCCTGCACGTAGTTGGTGTTCCCTTCCACGTACCCGCCCACGGCCGTGCGTCCCAGCGACCCGATGAACGGTCGCGTGTAGATCCCGCCCTGCACCGTGCGCGGCAGGGTGTCGCGCTCCTGGGCCGCGGCCGGCCTCGCCAGCAGCAACAGGAGCGTCAGTGCGCACGGCAACGCGGGGAGCAGCGCCATGCGGTGCGCGCGTGGTCGTGACACGTTCATCGGGGGGCCCTGTCCAGCTCCAGGATGTACACCCGCTCCGCGTCCACGCGCACGGGAAACGGATGCAGCGGCAGCTCGGTGGGCCCCTTCACGATGGCGCCGGCCGTGGTGTACGTGCTGCCATGGCACGGACAGACCAGCTGCCCATCGCCGGGCTCCACCGTGCAGCCGCGGTGCATGCAGCGGGTGAGTACCGCGGTGAACCGCTCGCCGCCGGCATGATGCACGTAGACCGGAAAGGCGAGCGAGGCGTGCTCCACAAGCACGCTGTCGCGCCCCTGGAACTCGCGGCGGTTCACCACCAGCGCCCCGGCGTCCAGCTGGCCGGCGACGTATGGAAAGCGCGCGCACGCCGCAGCCACCGTCGCCGCGCCGCAGGTGGCAAGGAAGGCGCGGCGTTGCATGGGCGCGCTCACAGCGACCTCAGGAAGGCGAGCAGCTGGCGGCGCTTCTCGGCGTCGAGCGCGTTGAACCAGGCGCGGCTCCGCGCCCCCTCGCCACCGTGAAGCAGGATGGCGTCCTCGATCGAGGTCGCGCGCCCGTCGTGCAGCAGGCGCATCGTCCCGCCCTGTGCCCGCGCCGCCAGCCCCAGCCCCCACAGGGGAGGGGTGCGCCACTCGGCCGTCGTCGCGCTCCCCTCGGTGTAGCCGTCGTCCAGGTCGGGCCCCATGTCGTGCAGCAGGAGGTCGGTGTAGGGGTGGAACTCCTGCAGGTGCAACGCCGCAATGGTCGAGGCGCCGGAGCGCAGCGTGGGGACGTGGCACGACGCGCACCCGCCCTGTGCGAACAGCGCCTCACCCGCCACGACCTGCGCATCGCCGGGGGTGCGGCGCGGCGGGACCTTCAGCGTCTTCATGTAGAAGAGCACCGCGTTCACAACGCTCTGCGGCACCTCGGGCTCGGGCGCCGGGTCGCCGGAGAAGACCCCCACGTGCGGATTGAAGATCTCCACCGGGATCAGGTCGCTGGTGATCCCCATGTCCTCGTGGTAGGCGCCCACCACCTGCTGCAGCAGGTTCACGGCAAGCCCCTTCTTGCCGAAGCGGCCGATGTGACGCCCGTTCACCAGCGTCCCGCGTGTTCCCCCTCCGCCCTGCTCGGCGCGATCCATCGCGATCACCGCCTCGTGCAGCGGGGTCGGGTCCAGCAGCTGCAAACGCCCGGAGATCCCGTCGCCGTCCCGGTCCGCGGGATCGGCCAGGCGCACGAGCGTGCTGTCATCCACCGCATCCAGGAGCCCCAGCCCCGTGACCGCCGGCGCGACCAGCCGCGCCACCCCGGTCACCCCCGCCGGGAGCCGCTCGGCCTCGTATCCAGCCACCGCGCGGTCTTGCAGCTGCGGCCCTCCGGCGAGCGGCATGGGGTCGAAGCCCTGCGGCGTGGTGCGACCGAATCGCGTGATCCGGAACAGCGGGTGTCCCTTGCCGTCACCCACGTGGCAGCTCTCGCACGACGGCGCCACGAAAACCGGCCCAAGACCGTCGCCCGCCGCGAAGACGCGCGAGAACTCCGCGTCGCCGCGCAGGTGCTGCGCACGCTGCGCGGCCGAGAGGCCGTCGACCATCCCCACCAGTTCCTGCGAGGGGTCAGGCGCGGCCGGAAGCAGCTCGTTGCACCCCGAGGCGGCGGCCAACGGCCAGACGACGGCGATCGCGATCCGCAGGCGGGCGCGGGTACGGCGGGAGAATTTCAAGGCTCGAAAAATGTTTAGGGCGACCTAAAACATAGATCAGCCCAAACTCAGGTCAAGCCCCACCACGATTTCCCCGCCCGCGACTCGCCCTACTTCATCGTCTCCCACGCGATCGAGGCGATCTCGCCCAGTGCTTCGCCGGCGACGATGGCAGGGTCGCCCTGCGCCACCGACACGTTGTTCACGTACAGGGCGAACGCCACCTCGCGCCCACCCTTCGTGGTGAAGTAGCCCGCCAGCCCCTTGCCGTGAATCAGCTGGCGCCGGTTGAGCGGGTCGTACGATCCGTACGTTCCGGTCTTGGCGAAGACCTTCCCAGCCCCCGGGCTGTTCACCTGGATGCGCGCGAGCGTCCCATCCTTCCCCAGGTTGGGCATGGCCGCCTTGAAGTCGCGCGCCCATGGCTTGCTCCACACCTTGGCCAGCAGGCGCGTCATGAAGCGCGGGGAGAAGTAGGCGTCGCCGCCGGCCCATCACCCTGCACGGCGCCATCCAGCGGCAACCCCTCGCGCGAGAGCCAGTCGCGCGCCACGTCGAAGCCGGTGGTGACCCCGGGCTGTCCGGCGCGCAGCGCGCCGAGCAGCAGCGGAAAGTTGGAGGCGTGCAGGTTCTGCGACGTCTTGAGCAAGACCAACGCCTCCTGCAGGATGGGAGCCGAGACGTGCTCGGCCACCAGGAGCGAATCTGCATAACGAGCGGCGAGCGCCGGGACGTCCACCGCTCGCGAGGCCAAACGCGGGATCGCCGCCACCCCCGCCGCATTCAGCACCTCGGACAGGGTGATCTCGCCAAAGCGCGACGGGACCGGGACCGCCCAGCGCGGGTTCATGGCCGGCCCCACGGGAATGCGCCCCGTCATGACCAGCACCCGCGCGTCCTTGTTGCTGCTGTCCTCGACGGTCCGAAGCTGGGGCGCGCTCCCCGAGTCGCCCGTGGTGATGTTGGCCTGCACCGTGAGGTATGAGGTGCGCGGCGACACCGTGACCGTCGCCGCCTCCCCCGCGCGAGCCGCAGGGGTGACCACGAGGTCGACGACGTTGTCATTCACCACCATCGGCGACATGACGATGCGCGTCCCCAGCTCGCGGCTTCCCTCGCGAAAGAGCGAGGCATCGACGATGACCTGTCCCGTGATGCGGGTGATCCCCCGGGCCCGCACCTGCTGCGCGAGCGCCTTGAGCGTGGTCAGCGGATCGGTGGGCAGCGGCGGACCGCTGTAGGAGTGATCCTGGTCCATGAAGGCCAGCGTCCCGTCGGGGCGGGCGCGCCCCGAGAGGTTGGGATCGCCCGCTGCCACGAGCACGAGGTCGCCCTGCAACACGCCTCCCTGCACCGGACCCGTGCGATAGATCCGCGTGCGGAACCGATGGTCGGCGCCGAGCGTCTCGATCGCCGTCGCCATCGTCACCACCTTGGTGGTCGACCCCGGCACGAAGAGGCGATCGCCGTTGTGCGAGGCGATGACCTTGCCCGACGCGATGTCATAGAACTCGAGTCCCCAGTGCGCGTGGGCGAACTCGGGACGCTCCATCACGGCACGGATGCGCGCGTGCGGAGCCGGCTGCGCGTGCAGCGATGCGCTGGCGGTCAGGGCAGCGGCCAGGAGCACGCCGCCACGGGAAAGGCGACCGCGACGAAGGAACGTGGCGGCCGAGCGCGGGATCGACATGGGACGAGAGGGCGAATCCGGTGGTCGTCAGCCGCAACGCGCACGCGCATCGTGCCGGGCGCGGCGGCGGGAGCAGCGCAACATGCTCCGCGGGGACGAGCGCCGTCAACGCGCCCCGCGCGTCTTCGCCCTCAGCGCCTCAGCGCCTCAGCGCCTCAGCGCCTCAGCGCCTCAGCGCCTCAGCGCCTCAGC
>CAZVDJ010000447.1:0-4359 GCA_964626245.1 uncultured Gemmatimonadaceae bacterium | reverse complement strand
GCGCCGCCGACCAGTCGCGCGCCAGCGTCAGCAGCGTCGTCCGTTCGTTGCGCGCGGGGTCGTCCACGACGCGGTCCCGCAGGTGGCGCAGCGCCTCGCCTAACGCCGGGCCGCGGGGCACGCCTCCGTCGCGCATCAGGTCTTCGCCGTCCACCGCCAGGTCGGCGATCTCCACCGGGTCGCGGTACGCCACCACCAGCGCGCGCCGGTACAGCGCCCGGGCCCGCGCCCCCGCCGCTTCCGCAAACGGTGCGTGGCCGGGGTCGCCGGCACCGCCAGCCCCAACGCCGGCCGGCTGGCCGTGCGCGGACTCGGCGGCCAGCGTGGCCATCGTCACGCGCAGGACGTCGGCCAGGCGCGTCCGCCCCGCCTCGGCGGCCCATCGCCTGACGATCGCGTCACCCGGTAGCACCGGCGCCTCGACCGCGTCGCGCACGCCGTCGCGCAATGCGGTGGCATGCCCCGCCAGCTGCGCCACCCACTCCACGTCTCGGTTGGAGAGGCGAAGGTCGCGCAGCGCCGACGTCACCGCCGCGTAGCGTTCGCCGACGAAGAGCGTCGCCAGCCGCACCAAGGTGCGCCGCCGCTTGCGCCCCGCGTTCGACGAGGCATCGGGGCGCGCCAGCACGTCGGCCGCGTACAGCTGCCACGCGGGGCGCCCATCGACGACCGGCACCAGGACGCGCGTGGCCCCGGCGTTGCGCCACAGCGAGAGCGTGCGGCTGGGGGCCGCCACCTGTTCCATCGTCTTCTCCAGCTCCTGCTTGATCCGCTCGCGCGACAGCCGGGGGAGGAATGGCGCACTCTCCACGATCGCCGCCCAGGTGGACGGCTCGATGCGGAAGCCGAAGCGCCCGGCAAAGCGCATCGCGCGCAGCGCCCGCAGGCGATCCTCCACCATGCGGTCGCGCGCCAGGCCCACGGCGCGCACCACACCGTGCGCCAGGTCGTCGCGCCCCCGAAACGGGTCGTGCACCTGATCGCGACTGGGCGAATACGCGATCGCGTTGATCGTGAAGTCGCGCCGGGCCAGGTCCTCGTCGAGCGATGCGCCGAATTCCACCACGGCGTGGCGGCCGTCGGTCTGCACGTCACGCCGGAAGGTGGTGACCTCGTGCAGCCGTCCGTGCCGGTCCAGCACGCCGATCGTCCCGAACTGTTCGCCCACGGGGACGGTGCGACGGAAGGTCCGCTTGATTTCCGTGGGAGTGGCCGCGGTGGCCAGGTCCCAGTCCAGGTGCGGCAGGCCGAGCAGGGCATCGCGCACCGCTCCCCCCACGCACCACGTCTCGTAGCCGGCACGCTCCAGCGTGCGCGCGATCTCGCGCACCTCGGGCGGCGGATCGAGCGTGGGCGAGCTCTCGGGGCGTGCGCGGGTGCGGCTCATCGCCAGTGCCTAGTTGTCAAAGACTGCACGCAGCGCGTCGCCCGACAGTCCGGCACCCAGCGCCAGCATGAGGTCGATGCGCGCCTGTTGCGGCCGGCGGGCCCCCGTGAAGATGGCACCGGCATTGGCCAGCTGCCGCCCACCGCCGGGATAGCCGTACGTCGTGCCGACGCGTCCGCGCGGGGCGCGCGACGCCACCACCACCGGGATGCCATCGCGCAGGCAGCGTTCCACCCCCTCGGCCATCGCCGGCGGCACGTTGCCCCGCCCGAGCGCCGCCACCACCACACCGCGCGCCGTGGCGCGCGAGACATCGAGGAATCGCGCGTCAGCCCCCGCGTAGGCCGTCACGATGTCCACCGGCGTCGCCAGTGCCGGCGGCGACAGGATGGGTCCAAATGGCGGCAGCGACCGCCGGAAGACGACCTCGCCGTCGTCCACCACGCCGATGGGACCGAGCCCCGGGCTCTCGAAGGCGTCGAGCAGGTGCGTGTGCGCCTTGGTCACGTCCAGCGCGGAGAAGACGCGCCCGTTCAGCATCACCAGCGCGCCGTGCCCGCGCGCGTCGTCGGCGGCGGCCACCCGCACCGCATCGGAGAGGTTGGCCGGTCCGTCCCAGCTCAACTCGCTCGCATTGCGCATGGCGCCGGTGAAGACGATCGGCTTCTCCGTTGCGATGGAGCGCGTGGCGAGGTAGGCCGTCTCCTCGATGGTGTCGGTCCCGTGCGTCACCACCACGCCGTCGATCGCGGGGTCTTCCACCAGCGCCAGGAGCCGGCCGCGCAGCGCCCACTGCCGCTCGGCCGTCATGTGCGGCCCCGGAAGACGTCCCCATTCCTCCACGCGCAGCGTGGCCACGTGCTCGATGCCGCGCGCCGCGGCGATGATCTCGTCGGCGCCAAGCGCGGGGACCGCGCCGCCGATCCCGGCGTCAAAGCGCATCGAGATCGTCCCCCCGGTGAAGACCAGCGCGACTACCCGCACAGGACGCTTCCGCCGTTCACGTTGAGGATCTCGCCGGTGACGTGCCGCGCCTCCACGCTGCACAGGAAGGCGATGGGGGCCGCGATGTCGTCGGGCGTGGCGATGCGCCCCACCGGGATGCCGGCGGCAATGCGCGCTCGCCCCTCGCCCGCAAACGCTCCCTCGCACATCTCGGTGTCGACCCACCCCGGAGCCACCGAGTTCACCGTGATGCCGCGGCGCGCCACCTCGACGGCCAGCGACTTGGTGAACGAGATCATCGCCCCCTTCGACGCCGCGTAGTCGGCGTGGAACGACTCGCCCCGCTGCCCCGCCGTGCTGCTCACCAGCACGATGCGCCCCCCCTCGCCCATCAGCTGCAATGCGCCGCGCGTGCTGTAGAACATCCCGTCCACGTTCTCCGCCATGGTGCGGCGCCAGCGGGCGTCGTCCATGTCGGTGACGGCCACGTCCTGCTCCGGCCAGATCCCGGCATTGGCCACGAAGAGGTCCAGCCCGCCCCAGGCGTCGCGAATGCGCCCGAACATCGCGTCCACGGCCTCGCGGCTCGAGAGTTCGGCCGCCACCGCCATGGCGCGCCGCCCCATCCCTTCCACCTCGCGCGCCATGGCCTCGGCATCGCCGGCACGCGCGCGGTAGTGCACCACCACGTCCGCGCCGCAGCGGGCCAGCAGGCGGGAGACGGCGCCGCCAATGCCGCGCGAGCCACCGGTGACCAACGCGCGTGTGCCAGAGAGTCGGAACATGTGGGAGGGAGGATTCAGGACAGAGGCGCCGTCAGCCGACCAGCGCCACTTCGACGACTTCGCAGATCAGGTGCTGCACGCAGAGGTGGATCTCCTGCGCCCGGTCGGTGCGGTCGGTGGGAATCACCAGTGCCAGGTCGGAGCGCTCGCGCAGCGCCCCGCCATCGCGGGCCGAGAGCGAGAGCACGGCCACTCCCTTGGCGCGGGCCACGTCGGCGGCCCGCAGCACGTTGGGCGAGTTGCCGCTGGTGGAGTGGATGATGAGGAGGTCGCCCCGATGCGCGAGCGCCTCCACCTGGCGGGCAAAGATCTCGTCGAAGCCGAAGTCGTTCCCCGCCGCGGTGAGCAGCGACGTGTCCGTCGTGAGGGCGATGGCCCGCAGCGCCTGGCGGTTGCGCATGTAGCGCACCACGTACTCCGTGGCCATGTGCTGCGCGTCGGCCGCGGAGCCGCCGTTGCCGCAGAAGAAGAGCGTCCCGCCGCCGGCCAGCGTGTCGCGCACCATCGTCGCCGCCCTCGCAATCGCAGGCGCCAGCGTGGTGGCGGTTCGCTCGGCCAGCGACGCCAGGTCGCGCAGCCGCGTGGACGCCAGGGTCGTCGCTTCGTTGGCAAAGTCGCTCATCACGCCCTCATCTCCGGTGACTCACTCGGGTTCACGACCTGGTGACCAACGCCTTGAGGCGATCCCACCACGACCGCTCGCGGCGCAGCGGCGGAACCGTGACCAGCGCCTCGTCCGCCAGCAGGCGGCGCGGGTTCTCCACCGTCAGCACTCGCCCCTGCGGATCGCCGCCCATCTCCCGCAGCCACAGCCGCACCGTCGACAGCGACCGGCGGTCGCCGTGGTTGTCGCTGGCCAGGATGTCGTACACCCCGGCCTCGAGCATCGCCCGCGCCAACTCGGCGGTGGGGCCTGACGAGAGCAGCATGAGCGCGTCGCCCTGGATCACCGCCCCCACGTCGCGCCAGACGTGCATCGTGTCGACCGAGACACCACGATAGCGCTCCGGGTGGGCGACCACCGGGATCATCCCGCCCGCGCGCAGCCGCAGCAGCTCCGCCGTTGCGCCTGACGGCACCCCGTGCCGCGGAAACTCCACCAGCACGGCGCGCGACCCGCCGAGCGTGACCCCCTTTCCCCGCAACTCGCACCCGGGTCGGTCGAGCATCACCTCGAACCCCGAGACGAGCTGTACGGCCTCCGCCCCCAGCGCCGCCAGCGCGCGGTTGGACGCCTCCTGC
>CAZVDJ010000446.1:0-4377 GCA_964626245.1 uncultured Gemmatimonadaceae bacterium | reverse complement strand
AGACACTCACGCTTGCCGATGCCGCTGGCGACTCGCTGCTCCCCGTCATCACGCTGCCGGCCTACCGCACGAGTCCTATCAACGGCGTGCCGGCTCGGCAGCTCCTCGACGCGGAGGGAGTCATCGCCGCGTCCGAGTCGACGGTGTGCGCCGGCTATTCCGACCGCTTCGTCATCACCTGCTACGAGCCGACGGGGCGTCCCCGCCTTCGGATCAGCCGCGACATGCCGTCACGGGAGATTCGCGAGGCAGACCGCGCATTGGTGCGCCAAGCGTACCTCGACGCCAACCGCGACGCGCCGCCGACCGTACGGCAGCAGATGGAGACGGCAGTGAGGGAACTGCCGTTCGCCACCGCGGCCCCGGCGTTCAGCCGTCTGGCGTTCGGTGCGGATGGCGAGTTGTGGGTCAGTCCGTTCGATCCCGGCTTCGGGTTGCCGGGACCCGCGGCTCCGCTGGCACCGTCGACGCCGCACACATGGAGCGTGTTCGCGCCGGACGGGACGTGGCGGGCCGACGTGACGCTGCCACCACGGTTCGTACCATTCGACTTCGGCCGGGACTACGTGGCCGGTGTGGCCTTCGACGACGACGATGTCGAACGTGTCGTCGTCTGGGGCCTCCGACGCTAGACCTTTTCGGGTTGCCTCATGTTGCATGCTGCAGCCGGCCGAGTGTAGTTAGAGGACCCGCATTTCTCGCGCTCACCTCGGAGGGTAACCGATGTCCTGGCTCGCGAGGCAGTTGAAGTGGCTCATGCTCGTGTCGGGGGCGCTGACGTGCACGATGGTCTACGCCGCCCTTGCACCGCAGGCGGCGCTGCGCTCGAACTTCGGTTCCACGCTGGAGGGGCCAGTCGCGGACATCGTGGTCCGCAACTGGGGCGCCCTGATCACGCTGGTCGGGTTGATGCTCGTCTACGGGGCGTTCGTGGAGCCCGTGCGGCGGCTCGTGCTTACCGTCGCCGTGGTCAGCAAGGCCACGTTCATCACCTTGGTGCTGTCGTTCGGCCGCGAGCTGCTGGAGTATCAGGTGCGCACCGCCGTGGTGGTCGATGCCGTCTGGGTCGTCGTGTTCGGGGCGTACCTGATCGGCACGAAGCATGGCCGGGCCACCGCTCGGGTGCAGGGGTCGGACGAGCAGCGCTGGGAGTGAGCGCGCGTCGCACACCTGGTCATCGTCACCAGGGACGGGGACTTCCGGCACTGCGGCAGGGCGCCGCCCTCACGACGCCCGCACCCGCCGACGCAGCGTCGCAATCATGGAGAATCGCTTCCCCTCGTGATAGTGCACCACACCGCACATCACGCCACCGGTCCCGAGCAGTCGCCCGAAGAACATCACGTCCCCCTCGCGCGAGACCACCGCCATCTGCACGCTGTCGCGCACCAGCGTGAGTCGCCGAATCGCCAGGGTGTTGGTGGCGTCGGGGGTGAGAGCGCCGGCATACGCACCATCGATCCAGCCGAGTGCCATGGAGCCGGTGGAAACGGCAGCGCCCATGTCGATGGCAAAGTCCCACTGGCCGGTGATGTCAGGCGCCTTGTCGGAATCGCCAATTGACAGTCGCGGCATGGTATCGCACGCCGCGGCGGGGCGTGCCGCGTTCGACTGAGTGGCCGGTTGGGCCGAGGCGATGAGTCCGTGGACGGACATGAGCGTCGCGAAGGCGTACGGAAGTGCGGCACGGAACAGCATGGTCTCTCCTGGACGGGTTGCAGGATTCTCGGTCCGGGAACGCATGCGAACGGCCCCCAGGTGACCGACTGGACCTGCCGGGTGACCAACAGGCCCATGTCCCGTGTGGCGCTCGACCCGGGGCGTCGCGGTCCACTCTGTCACACGGCACGTCCACTTCGCTCCCGGCCCCGCCGATGCCATGCCGTCCCCTCCTAGCGTGCAGGAACCCTTGCACCTGTGGAGTGCTGCATGCCCCGGTTGTTCCGTCGCCTGAAGGCCGCGCTTGCCTTGGTCGCCCTTTCCGTGTTTCCGCGAGAGCCGCTGGCGGCGCAGCCACTCGTACATGGCGACGCGCCTCCCACGATGGTGATCCGCAAGGTCGCGACCCCGCCGCAACTCGATGGTCGGCTCGACGACGACATGTGGCAGCTCGTCCCCGTCACCACCGGTTTCCGTCAGGTGGAGCCGAGTACCGGCGCTCCTGCTCGGCTCGAGACGACGGTGCGCATGGCGCAGGACGAACGCGCCCTGTACGTGGCGGTGCGCGCGAGTGAACCCGCCGGGCGTGACGGGATCCGCGTGCGGGACCTCAGGCGTGATTTCCAGTGGGGGCGCAGTGATGCCGTGGGCTTCGTGATCGACGGCATCGGCGACGGGCGATCCATTCAGGCGTTTGCCACGTCGGCCTACGGCGCACAATGGGACGCGCAGGTCACCGATGGCGGACTGCTCGACCTCGAGTGGGACGCCCCATGGGTGGTGCGCACCCATGTCGATAGCACGGAGTGGAGCGCGGAGTTCGCCATCCCCTGGTCCACGCTCCGCCTCGCGGCCGGCGCCACCACGTGGCGCATCAACGTCACCCGCGAGGTGCCCCGTCTGGGGGAAACCGCAGCATGGGCCCCGTGGCCGCGCGGCTTCGGCATCTTTCGCATGGAGTTCGCCGGAACGGTCCAACTGGACGAAGCGCCGCCGGTGCAGTTGCCGCTGCGCGTCACCCCATATCTCCTCGCGAGCGACCGCACCGGCGCAACGGCGCGCGCCCGCACGGCCATGGGGGGAGAGATGCAATGGCGCCCGTCGCCAACGGCGGGGATCGACGCTTCCATCAACACGGACTTCGCGGAAGTGGATGTGGACCGCCAGGTGGTGAACCTCACGCGTTTCAACGTGCTGCTCCCCGAACGCCGCCCCTTCTTCCTCGAGCAGCGCGGCCTCTTCACCGTGGGCGCCCCCGACCGGCTGCTCCCGTTCTTCACGCGCCGGGTCGGGCTGTCGCCCGCCGGGAGCCCCATTCCCATCGAGGTGGGGATTCGCGGCACGGTTCGCGACAGCGCGTGGAGTGGCGCCGTACTCGGCGTGCGTGAAGGGCGAACCGACGCCTCGGGCGCCGCGTCGCTGGCCGTGATCCGCGCGCAGCGCACGTTCGGTTCGCGGCTGCGGATCGGCGCGCTGGCGGTTGGACGCGCGCGGGACGCCTTCACCACCGAGCCACGTGCTCGCGATGCCACGCTCGCGCTCGACGTGATGGCGCGGCCACGCCGGTCGCTCACCCTGCAGGCGCTACACACCCGAAGCATGGGGACCGGCGGCGACGGCGCGGCCTGGTGGGCGCAGTCGCAGTTCGTGAGCCCCACGCTCAGCTCGACGCTGGCCGTGGAGCGCATCGCGCGCGGCTACGTGCCGGTGGCCGGTTTCGTCGCCCGCGGTGACTTGCGCCGCGTGAGTGGGCGAACCGAGCTGGATTGGCGGCCGTCGTGGCGTCCAGCAGGAGTACGTGGCTTCCGCCCCTCCGTATCCCACGCCGTGGCGTGGCGCGACCACGATGGCGCCTTTCAGGAAGCCGAGCTGACAGTACGCACGCTGTCGGTGGAGTTCCTGAACACGGCCCGCGTGGCCATCGACGCCGGCGCCGACTGGCAGCGCCTCGATTCTTCGCTCGACCTGCTGCCGGGTCTCCGTCTCTTCCCGGGCTCGTACGTCGGCGGACGAGTATCGGCCGAGTTCCAGAGCAACGTCGCGCGACCGCTGGTGGCCACGGTGAATGCGACCACGGCGGAGTTCTTCGACGGGCGGCTGCGACGCGCCACGTCACGGCTGGCGTGGTCCCCACGGCCGCAGGCCGCACTCGACGTGTCGCACACGGTGGCGAGCTTTGACGGAGTCGGCAGCGTGCGAGGCCACCTCACCACGCACCTCCTGGCGCCGGAGCTGCGACTCGCGCCGAGTCCCCGACTGCAGGTGACGACCTTCTACCAGCACAACACCGCCGCCCGGCAGGGGGCGTTGTACGCGCGCATGAGCTGGGAGTACCGGCGATTCTCGTACCTTACCGTGGCCTACAACCAGCGCCGCCCCTTGCCCACGCCGGGAGAGATCCGTCGCGCGGAGGAGCCGACGCAGAGTCAGCTGGTGGCCAAGCTCACCTGGACCCACGCCCCATGACCGCCCGGTGCACGGAGAGTAGACGCCGAGCGTTGCAGCGCCCATCGTTGCGGGTATGACTGCGTCCGTTACTCCCGCGTCGATCACCGCCCGCCTCCCCAACTCGACGGAGCAGGCGGGGCGTCCCGGCACGTCGGAACGGCTGCTGCTGGCCGGCTACGCGTTCGGGCTCACCACCTTCTTTGCCTTGTTGTACGCGCTCCGCGGGGGGGTGGCCGCGCTGGATCGTGGCGAGACGGTGGCCTGGGGAGA
>CAZVDJ010000445.1:0-4385 GCA_964626245.1 uncultured Gemmatimonadaceae bacterium | reverse complement strand
GCATCGGTCACGGTGCGTTACTCCTCGCCCATCTGGAAGCGCACGAAGCGGCGCACGGAGAGCGGGGCGCCCACCTGCTTGGCCACCTCGTCCACGCGCTGCTGGATCGTCTTGGAGTCATCGCGCACCCAGGGCTGCTCGGTGAGGACGATCTCCCCATACAGCTTGGCCACGCGACCGTCGACCATCTTCTGCACGATGGCCTCGGGCTTGCCGCTCTCCTTGGCCTGCGCCTCGAAGATGGCGCGCTCGCTGGCCACCAGCGACGCCGGTACTTCCGCGCGCGAGGCGGCGATCGCCACGCGCGGGACGCCGGCCGCCACGTGCTCGGCCACTTCCTTCGCCAGGGCGGTCACTTCGGCGCCGCTGGCGCCGGTGATCTCGACCAGGGCGGCGACCTTGTGGTTGAAGTGCACGTAGACGCCCAGCGCGCCCTGCGTCTGGAAGCGCGCGTAGCGCCGGAGGACGACGTTCTCCCCCGTCTTGGCCGAGGCAGCCTTCACCGCCTCTTCCACCGACTTGGAGGGGTCCTGGTGGAACCGCTGCGCGAAGAGCGTCCCTTCCCCCGCCACGTGCACTGCCTGGTCGAGCGCCTCATCCTGGTGCACCTGCACGGCGAGCGACTGGGCCAGCGCCCCAAACTCGTCGTTGCGGGCCACGAAGTCGGTCTCGGAGTTCACTTCCACCAGCGCCACGCTCGAGCCGTCCGGTGCGGACACGGCGACGATGCGCCCTTCCGAGGCGGCGCGGCCGGCACGCTTTTCGGCCTTGGCAATGCCCTTGGTGCGCAGGATGGTGATGGCCTGCTCCATGTCACCCTGCGCCTCCTCGAGCGCCTTCTTGCAGTCCATCATGCCTGCGCCCGTGCGGGCGCGGAGATC
This sequence comes from uncultured Gemmatimonadaceae bacterium, assembly GCA_964626245.1. GTDB lineage: Bacteria > Gemmatimonadota > Gemmatimonadetes > Gemmatimonadales > Gemmatimonadaceae > SCN-70-22. The sequence goes on along the minus strand of CAZVDJ010000445.1, from coordinate 3,504 downwards.
GGCGATGTCCTTCGCCGTGATCGGCTTGCTCATGGTGTCGTCCTTCGTAGGTCCGTGCTGTGGTCCGCCGGATGTACGGCGGATGTGTCGCGAGAGAATGGCCACCATCGGCGGGCGGGCCGCTCGTGTCCCGATGGTTGGTCGTACAAACGCCGCCGGCGTGTGGGCCGGCGGCGTCGGATGCTGCTGCCTCGAACCGGGAGGCGCCGGACTTGGCGGACGCGCCGGCGAGGGCGCCCGCTCCAACCTTCAGTTACTCGGCGCCGTCCTCGGCCCCGGCCTCACCGGCGTCACCCGCATCGCCGCCCTCGGCGCCGGCCTCGCCCGTCTTGAGGCGGGCCGCGATCGCTTCGGGCTTGGCGCGGCGGCGGCGCGGGCGGCGGCGCCGACGGCGCTCCTCCTCGCTCCCCGGCGCGGGGGCCGGCTCCAGGCCGCGGTCGGACGAGTAGGTGCTCTCCTCGGCGTCCTCTTCCTGCGAGCGCACGGGCGCCTCGCGGCGCGCCTCGGCAATCGTGTCGGCGATCATGCGGGTGATCAGCTCGACCGACCGGATCGCATCGTCGTTGCCCGCGATGGGGACGGTGATCTGGTCCGGATCCGAGTTGGTGTCGCAGATGGCGACCATCGCGATGCCGAGCTTGTTGGCTTCGGACACGGCGATGCGTTCCTTCTTGGAGTCGACGATGAACAGGAGCCCCGGGAGGCGGCCCATGTTCTTGATGCCCGAGAGGTTCTTGGAGAGCTTGTCACGCTGCCGCGACAGGAGGAGCTGCTCCTTCTTGGTGTAGTTCTCGAAGTCGCCGCCCGCCTCGGAGCCCGCCTCGAGCTCCTTGAGGCGCCGGGTCTGCTTCTTCACCGTCTGGAAGTTGGTGAGGAGGCCACCCAGCCAGCGCTCGGTGACGTGCAGGGCGCTGCAGCGCTCCGCCTCTCCCTTCACGATCGCGGCGAGCTGCCGCTTGGTGCAGACGAAGAGGACGTTCTCGCCGCGGAGGACGGTGTCGCGCACGAGCTTCTGCGCCAGCTCGATCTGCCGAAGGGTCTTCTGCAGGTCGATGATGTGGATGCCGTTGCGCTCGGCGAAGATGAAGCGGCGCATCTTCGGGTTCCAGCGACGGGTCTGGTGCCCGAAGTGGACGCCGGCTTCGAGGAGCTGTTCGAGGGTCGGGGAGGACATGACGTGGGTTCGAATCGTTTGGGTTGGTCGACCTTCTCCGTCATCGCCGCCTACGACCAGCCGGGCTTCATGGCTGGCACCCGCGGAGGCTCAGGAGAAGTGCGAGGTGACTACGGCCGGAGGATGGGTGTTCCACCCTCCGGCGGGACCGACTAGCGCTTGGAGAACTGGAAGCGCTTGCGGGCGCCGGGGCGGCCCGGCTTCTTGCGCTCGACCGCGCGGGCATCGCGCGTGAGGAGCCCGAGGTCGCGCAGCTTGCGGCGGTGCGCCTCGTCCATCTCGACGAGCGCGCGGGCCACCGCCAGGCGCAACGCGCCGGCCTGCCCCGTGAGCCCGCCCCCTTCCACGTGCGCCTTGACGTCGAACCGCCCGAGCATGTCGGTGGCGGTGAACGGCTGCTGGATGGCGGTCACCAGCGTGGGACGCGGGAAGTAGTCACCCAGCGTTCGCCCGTTCACGTCCCACTTGCCCGAGCCGGGCTTCACGTACACGCGGCACACCGCTTCCTTGCGGCGCCCGACGGCGTGAATCTGCGCGTTCTCAGCCATCCCTACTCACTCTTGCTGTTGAAGGTCAACGCCGTCGGCTGCTGCGCGACGTGCGGGTGGTTCGCATCGGGATACACGCGGAGCTTGAGGCGCAGCACCTGGCGCGCCAGCGCCGACTTGGGGAGCATGCCGTGCACCGCCTTCTCGATGACGCGCTCGGGATGCGTGGCGATCATCTTGGCGAAGGGCGTGTACTTCTCGTGCCCCATGTAGCCGGTGTGGCGGAAGTAGCGCTTCTGCTCGGCCTTGCGCCCGGTCACCTTCACCTTGGACGCGTTGATGACGATGACATTGTCACCGGTGTCCATGTGCGGCGTGTAGATGGGCTTGTGCTTGCCGCGCAGGATCTTGGCGATCTCGGAGGCCAGACGCCCAAGCACCATCCCATCGGCGTCGACGATGAACCATCGCCGGTCGATGTCCTTGGGGGTCGCGGAAAAAGTCTTCATGATCGGGTACGAAGGGCGAGAACGACGGAGCGCCACGCTCGTGGCTGCACGCCGTGCTCCAAGGCGCTTTTTGGCAGACTCGCAAGCTAGACAGGCACTTAGGGCGTGTCAACGGAGTGTCGAGAGGTCTCGGGACCAGTACGCACGACGCCCACGCCACTTTCGACCGGCCCCAGCCGTCGAGACCGGCGCGCCGGCACCACGAGAGCGGCCGCACTGTCGCGTGCCCTCGGGGTGGAGCGAAGTTCTCGGCGCCATGCGCCGACGGCCGCCCGCGTCACATCGTGCGGGTCGGAACGGTGACGGTTGCCGCCACGCTCTCAGGCGCGGGGTGCGATGTTCGGACGGTCGAGCGCGATGGCCGGACGGTCGGGTGCGTTGCCGGGACTGTCGAGTGCCTTGTTCGGTCGGTCGGGCGCGATGCCGGGACGGTCGAGTGCGTTGTTCGCTCGGTCGGGCGCGATGCCGGGACGGTCCGCTGTTTTGCGCTGACGGTCGAGCGCGATGCCGGGACTGTCGAGTGCGTTGTTCGGTCGGTCGGGCGCGATGCCGGGACGGTCGAGTGCGTTGTTCGGTCGGGCGGGCGCGATGCCGGGACGGTCTGCTGCGTTGCGCGGACGGTCGAGCGCGATGCCGGGACGGTCGAGTGCGTTGTTCGGTCGGTCGGGCGCGATACCGGGAGTGTCGGGGGCGTTGTTCGGTTGGTCGGGTTCGATGCCAGGACTGTCTGGTGCGTTGCCCGGGCAGTCGAGTGCGACACGCTCTCTGAGCGCCGTGACCTGGGCTCGGACACGCCCACTTGCGGCGTGACACACCTGGCGATCGATCGCGAAGCGCCGCGAGGGAACGGGATTCCGGCGCACGGGCCCGTGCAGACCCAACCCCCTCCCCTCCCCCAAACGACACGGAGTCGATCGCGGGCGGCGCGATCGACTGCCGGCGACTGCTGCGGCGGGTCCGGTCGGGTCCCTCACCTCGAAACACCTCGCCGGGTCGGTCGCCCGGCGAGGCGTATCGATCCCACGCCTACAGGTTCGGGTTGTTGTCCTTCTCGGCCAACGGCAACGGATAGCAGGTCTTGTTGCCGATCGCCGGGAAGCCAGGCTTGAAGTACGGCGCGCCCGGGACCGGGATCCCCGTCATGGAGTTCGGATGACGGCGCCAGTCGCCCTGACGCTGCCCCTCGAGGTAGATGTCGAGCGACTTCTGCCAGAGGAACTCGCGCAGGACGGATGCGGCATCGGTGGGGCCGGTGTAGGCCCCCACCCCGCCCGCCGTGCGGCGGGCGGCGCTGAGCGCGAGCTGCGCGGTCCGGCCGGCGACGTCGGCCGCG